>OMXT01000096.1 GCA_900315125.1 uncultured Eubacteriales bacterium | reverse complement strand
AAGAAATCCCCTATGCTAATCCCTATGCAAGAAGATACCCACCGAGGATTGTCAACAAAAAACTCCCTAACAACTTGACACTATCCCGCAGCCTTCCCTTCCTTGACATCCGTCAGCCGGTGGTATAATCTCAAGAGTGCAGATAAATGGCAAGGAAGGCTTTGTTCTATGGAAAAGAAATTTGATATAAATGTTAAGGGATACAGCATCCGGTGCCGCATCATCGCAGCCCGGGACGCAAGGCAGTACCGCCGCGCCGTGATCTGCACCCACGGGTTTGGGGGCAGCAAGGATATGGCTAATATCACTCATTTCGCGGAGAAGGAAACGTCCAAATACAAGGGTGACGCGGTCATTTGCTTCGACTGGCCCTGCCACGGCCAGGACGCCCGGAAGAAGATGGACCTGGCGGAGTGCATGGAATATCTTGCGGAGGTGATCCGGTATGCTCAGGAGGAACTGGGGGCGGAGTCGCTGATGAATTATTCCGTCAGTCTCGGCGCCTACCTGACGCTGGTATACATACACCGCTATGGCAACCCCTTCCGTCGGATCGCCCTTCGGTCACTGAGCGTGGACATGTATGCGCTCATGCGGGAGAAGCTGACGGAGGACGAGCTTGCGAAGGTGGAAAAAGGTAAAGAAGTGCTGGTGGGTTTCGACCGCAAGATGAAGATGGACCGGCAGCTGCTTGCGGACCTGGCGGAGGCGGACATCAGGGAATACGAGTATTTCGACTGGGCCGACGATATAATGATCATCCAGGGCACCAAGGACACCACGGTTTCCTTCGATGACGCCCGGGCGTTCGCGGAAAACAACGTGATCGAGTTCATGCCCGTGGAAGGGGCGGACCACACGTTCCGCAGTTCCAAATACATGGACCAGGCTGTGCACGCCATACTGGAGTTTTTTGCCTAAAGAGCCCGCGTAAAAGAGCAAGATAAGGAGCAAGAATGAACAAAAAAGAACTGAACGAGATCCGGCGCCGTTTTAAGCCGGATTATGATAATATCAGCCAGATCTATGGCTGCTACGTGAACGCGGCGAAGGAGATCGTCTCCGAGGTGGACATGCCCGTGGGCCGCATGGAACCGGAAGAGTCAGAAATGTACCTTAAGATCCTGAAGAAGGCGCTGTCGGGCACTCCGGGCCGCAACCTGATCAACATAGAGTTTTCTGTGGACCAGGTGGAGAACAGCGAGGAGCACCGGCTGCTCCAGGGCCTGCGCCAGTGTCATCTCTCGGACGCGGGCCTGCGCCAGGCATTTTACCAGCGTGTCATCGAGTCTCTGGACATGGGTGAATCAAGCTACGTGATCCTCCTGGCCGCCGACGCCTACGACATACCCTACAAAGGCTCAGATGGCGATATTTTCAGCGATGGTTCGGCGGAAGTGTTTGATTACTTCCTCTGCTGCATCTGTCCGGTGAAGGACGCCAAGGCGGAGCTGACCTACAAGGCGTCGGAGCAGAGCTTCCGGGAGACGTCCACCGGCCGGATTCTGACCGCGCCGGAGCTGGGATTCATGTTCCCCTGCTTCGACGACCGGAGCACCAATATCTATAACGCCCTGTACTACAGCCGCAACGTCAACGACATACACGATGATTTCATCCAGGGGATGTTCGGCGCGGAGCAGGCGCCCATGTCCGCGGGGGAGCAGCAGGCGAACTTCTGCGGGGCGCTGACGGACAGCCTGGGGGAAGACTGCAGTCTGGACGTAGTCATTTCCCTCCATGAACAAATCCGCGACCGGCTGGAGCAGCACAAGGAGAGTAAGGAAGCGGACCCTCCCGAGATCTACATAGAAGATATGGACGAGATCCTAACGGAGAGCGGTGTGTCTTCTGAAAAAATTGAGACATTTAACGACAGCATTACGGAAGCCTTCGGCGATCGTCCTTCCATGAACCCGAACAATCTGCTGGAGACGAAGAAATTCCAGCTTGCCACCACCGGTGTGAGGATCCACATCGATCCAGAGTACGTCTACAGCATCCGCACCCAGGTGATCGACGGCCAGCGGTACATCCTGGTACCCGCCCCGGACACCGTGGAACTCAACGGCATCGAAGTCTCCGTGGATAATATGGATTAACATTCTGCACAAAATGCAGCAGGGCTCTCTCAGTATTCTGAGACAGCCCTGTTTTTTATTATTGCGTATTCTTTTGTACGCAGATTCCGCTTCCGGCATATGGTATTTATGCGCCTGTCGGTTTCCGCTATAGATTAACTTGTATTATCTGTTCTGATTCCGGCGTTTCCTGTTAATCACGATACCAGCCAGCGCCAGAACCGCTCCGCCGAGCATAGCCGCATACAGACCGATCGGCGTGTTGTCGCCGGTCGTCGGGGAACCTGTCGAAGAGCCGGAGCCGCTGCCGGAAGATGAGCTGCCGCCTCCGGAATCGGAGTGACCGCCATGATGGCCGCTGTGCGGGTTCACACTCGGATTGTCCCCGCCGCCTCCGCCATGATGGGGATTATCGCCTGGGTTGTGAGGATTATCTGGAGTATCATTGCCAGGTGTATATTTGTTCTCAAATACCGGTATAATGTCGCTTCCATCATAAGAAACATCTGTCCTAAGTTTACCATGATCTTCCGTCACCCTTACTGTCACAGTTTTCTCTGTCGCATCATATGTCACATTTGGAGCATTACCCTGCTCTTCCGCAAGTGTATATGTATATGTACCTGTCTTAGTATAAGTAATCGGATCAAAGATAATCTTTCCATCCTGATCATTCTTTGCGGTCAGACTCAGTGCTTTACCTTCTTCATTATCGCCAGTTAGTGTAAACTCGAACTCCTCCGCTTCCAGCGTCCGCCCTTCCATCTTCTTTTCCGCACTGATGGTTACTTTCACTGGTTCCGGCTTATCTGTTCCCGGATTCGATGGTTTCTCAGGCTGCTCTGGTGTAGACGGAATGATATATGTGCCATTACCGGCGATACCACCACCTTGATCCGCACGATTATTTGTAATGAGAAGCGTTGCAACTTTCGTTGCTGCAGCCTTGGCAGTCTCCGACAAATTCGGATCTGCCTTGAGTGCCATAGCACCTGCAGATGTAAGCGACCCGCTAATCAGCTTTCCTGTTCTTCTTCCCGGCTGAACAGTACCCCAATCATTAATGTCACCTAATTTACTGTTTGTAATTACACCATCCTGATACCAATTTATCTTACTGCCGCCAAGCATTCTGTTACCGACTGAATAGATTGGATCTACCAACTTATCTGCGCCTTGGCTGTCTGTCAATGTTGCGGGAACATTTTTCAACAGCGCCAAATCAGATCCTGCTCCATCTTCGGGTACAGAATTACCATAGACTGCTATGCCATTCCCTCCCAGTCCAGCTGTTAATGTAATTTTGGTATCTTTTGAAGCATCGTATTTTTCAGGATCGTAAGCCTCTCCTGTTGCGACCCCCTGGGGGCAAAGCCATGCTCCGCCGCCCATCTTTTTAGCCGTGTTTTCTGTAACAACAGCAGGACCAATTTCAACAGTATAGGGCTGCTTAGCGATATACACACCGCCGCCTAATTTGTCAGCACTGTTACCCGAAATGCTGCCGCTTTTCAGTATAACTCGATTTACAGATTTGCTGTATACACCACCGCCGTCATAAGCATGGTTACCTGTTATTGAACCTCCATCTAACAGAAATGCTCCACCGGCGGATGTAGGCAGATAACCCTCATTAGGATCCGCGCATCCAGTTGCTACACCGCCGCCCATGCCCGTGCCTTTAGCAATGTTATGAGTTATGGAAGCCTTATCTTTCACAACAGCGGATGCGTTTCCTTCAATATAAACACCGGCGCCGCCACATTCTTCTTCATCGTCTTGCTTGTTTACTTTGTTATATCCAATAGTACCACCGCTCATGATAAATGTAGAAGCAGTTGATGAATCAATCGTATCACCGCCCCGGACCGCAACACCGCCGCCTCGCCAGGCTGAATTTCCTGTCTTAGGATCATCTACCGAGCCAATCGTACCGCCTGACATAGTCATAGAACATCCGGTATCAATCAACACACCTCCGGCACCATTATACGAACCCTCATTTGAGGATATGGTACCTCCGGACAAATCCATCTTAGCGCCATTTTTCAAAACTACCGGCGCATTGCCTTCGCCAGTGCTCAGGTGATTTTTTTCAATAGACCCGCCCGTCATGGTCAGATTGCCGCCGTTCATCACCACAGCACCCTTACTGGATGCACCATTTTGGTTTGCCGTGGTCACATTTTTTAGGGTTCCATTATTTATAACAACATTACCGCCGTTGCCACAGATCAAAGCACTGCTGCTTTTATTGCTTCCAGTTAGCGTCAAATCGCCGTCAATGGTCAGCGTGGATCCTTGCGGTACTGTAAACATTGGACTAGATACATCAACCGTATAGATTGTGAAATTACGGCCATCTGCCGGTTTGATTGTTATATTAATATCCTTTTTCGGCAAAGAAGTCTTTGTCTCTGTTGAGGATGACTCCTCCGTACTGTCTGCTGTTTTCTCTGTGGTGGAAGGAACAACTATCCCCTTGGACAACTTGATATCCTTCGAAATCGTAATCGTGTCATCATCTGTTGTCTCTGTTCCAGCTGCCTGATCGATGGCTTCTTGCAGCGTCAAAGCATCCGGATCGTAAGATATTTTATCAGAATCCGCATTCAGCGATGGTACTTCTCACGTAACATGCTGACTTGCTCCGAAAGCGTTAGCACCTACGCTTACATCATCCTGGCAAGCTTTGATATTCACTTTAGCTTCGGTATTTAAATTAGCAAAGGCATCTTTACCTATATTCGTAATGCAGCTCGCATCCGTTCCGATCTCAACAGTTGTAATGTTGCTGCAGCCTTTAAATACTCTGTTTGGTATTTTCGCCAGATCATCTCCGATTCTGACTGTCGTTATTCCCTTACAGTTTTCAAATGCACCAGCGTAATTAGATGGATAACGGTTGTTCTTAACCGCCATGCTTTTAACACTCGTGAGATCCAATGTTCCCTCATTAAATGTTAGTTTGGAACATCCATTGAATGCAAAGTAGCCAATACTCGTTACCTGCGACATATCAATATCAGGCAGGGATTCCAGTGCAGGATCTGCATTAGATAAAAACTGACCACTAAATGCGCTGTTTCCAATTACCGTTACGTATTTGCCGCCGGTTACGGTTTGAAGTGCCTTATCACTGGAAAACAAACTTTCTTCCAGTTTTGTATACTTTTCGTTATCAGGTAGATGTACCTTCTCCAACTGCGTACATCCGCTAAAGGCTTTGTTTCCTATAGTTGTAACATTATCCGGAATATCAATTTCTTTCAAACTAGTACACGACTTAAAAGCTGATGTATAGATTTCAGTCACTCCAGCAGGAACTTCAACAGATTCAAGTTTTGAACATCCTTCGAATCCGCCAAGACCCTTCAGATTTTTTGGCAGAACGATGTTCTTTAGACTTGAGCATCCTTTAAATGTACCTGATAATGTTTCAATAGAATCAGGAAGTTCAACATCCGTCAGCGAAGAACATCCGGAAAATGTGCTTGGCAAGTTCTTAATACCATTACCGATTCTCACTTTTTCAAGAGCAGTACAACCGTAAAATGCACTATTGGAAATGCTCGTGACCGTATCAGGAATCGTAATTTGCTTTAAAGACGTACAATATTGGAAAGTTCCTATTTTTTTAATCCCTGGAGAAATATTTAATTCTGTTAATCCAGAATAATCAAAGCCACCAATACTTTCCACACTGTCAGGAATGGCGAGTGTTTTGAGTTTAGTCGCATATTTAAATCCATCAACTTCTTTGATGCCTTCAGGAAGATCAAGCTTTTCCAAATCATCGCAGACTGCAAAGGAATTGCGGATAGATTTCATATTATCTGGAAATTCAATGCTTTTTAGTTTATGACAATTTGTGAATGCGTTCTGGAGACTGGTAATTCCTTTCCCGATTTTCAGTTTTTCCAGCGACTCTAATTCGTACATCACATTCTTGCCATCGCTGCCCGGTACCAGTTCCGTTACGCTGTCAGGTATGGAAAGTTCGGTTACTGTATTCCAAGACGAATCGGAAGCTTTTCCGACCTTCTTTACCGCATATTCCTTGCCGGCGGCATCAGTTATGGAGTTCTGGATATTTGCAATGCCGCTTTCACCGGTATAGTCTACAGCTTCTGCAGTTCCGTCATCCAGTAT
This sequence comes from uncultured Eubacteriales bacterium, assembly GCA_900315125.1. Classification (GTDB taxonomy): domain Bacteria; phylum Bacillota; class Clostridia; order Peptostreptococcales; family Anaerovoracaceae; genus Aminicella. The sequence goes on along the minus strand of OMXT01000096.1, from coordinate 11,534 downwards.
CTTATACAGCACGCCATCAACGGTAATCTCCGTCGGCGCTGCGGTATCTGCGTTCGTATCCGCACTTCCGCCATTGTCTGTACCCGATTCAGAAGTAGAATCACCCGGCGTGGATGAATCCGCAGGTACACTTGCATCCTGAGTCACCGATGTTCCGGAACTTCCACTGCCGTCCTCTGCCCAGACGCTGCCGGCGGGCAGGGTGAACAGACATAGCAGCGCTGCTGCAAGTACCATTGTCATTACACACTTAGTTCTCTTCGCCATTTTCCTAACCTCACACACTATAAAACGATGCCAGCCTGTGGTCTGAGTACACACAGGTTCTGACATCGTTCAATCTAAGTCAAATAAATCTTTTGCCCGGTCATTGTTAGCTGCCGGGTAAATCATACGCTAAATAAATAGTAATCTTCTTTACATACTTTTTCAAGGTTTCATGCGGACATTTTTCTGTCAATGTGTTACAGATATCTGAAATTTCAACAGCACAGTCGGTTTTAAAGTCCCAAAAGGCAAAACTTCTATCGATTGGACCGGCAGCGTCCATTTGATAGACTTTTCCATCAGCCGAAGAAGCAAAAGTTCTATCACTCGGGGCAGATCCTGTAAAAAAATAGAAATTATCAAGAGAATGAGGCATGGTTCAGCTGCAATGTTCTATCCGCCAGTCCAGATGACAACAGATAATAGAACAAGGGACGCACTTTACAGCTCCAGTCCACCCAAAGTTCTATCAGAAATTTGGAAATATGCATTTTGATAGAACAAGTGCCAATCGCGGAGGGCGAAAGTTCTATTGGAGAAGCTGTTCGTTCAGGAAAAATAGAACTTTTGATCCGATTTATACTATAGCAAGCTGCCCAGCCCGCCGAACCCCAAGCCCACAGAGCGTTCTTGTTTCCAAACCTGCCGATTTAGCAGACAGCCCGGCTAATTTCCTGGTTCCGGCAAGCGCATACCTTGCCGATGCAGACCTTACCGCTCCTTCTGGGGCTCGCCCAGGGCCTTCCAGCCGTAGCGGATGATAGAAATAATTACTGAAGTTATGGTGATCAGCTCGTTGGCAAGGCCGCCCATGGAGCCGACGATGATGTCATAGGTCATCCAGCAGGGGGAGGCGCAGAAAAGATTGATGACCCGGATATTGCGGGCATTGTCTGTCCAGTAGGCGACGGTGCAGCTGACGCAGGCGATGATGGGAAGCAGGTCTTTGGGACCGGTCCAGGTCAGCATGCCCGCCCCGATAAACAGAAGACTGAATATGACCACCCAGCCCTTCCACCGGGCCCAGGCGCTTGTACTCATTTTGGCGAGTACGATATTTCTGACCATGCAGACGACGAGTTCCAGGGCTCCGGCGCCGCCGCCGAGGAGCAGGAACTGGACGGCGAATACGAGATTGCCCACGAACTGGGCGAGAAAGAGTTTCCGATTCTCCCGGATCTGATAAGAAAGGGCATAGAATAACAAGCCAACAAAGCCCAGTATCTGGATAAATATCGGATTGGTAATAATCTCCCTCATGTTCGTTCCTCCCGCCGGTCTAAACTCCGTACCTATATATAATATGTTATCACCCTCGGGGAAAGCAAGCAGAATATTCCAAACTGCATTGCGTGTCCCGGGGAAATGTATTATCCTGTAAGCAGTGATACAAAGGACGAGGAGGGATAACCATGAAGATCGTAATAATCGGCGGCGTTGCAGCGGGTGCAAGCTGTGCCGCAAGACTTCGCCGCCTGGATGAGAACGCGGAGATCATCGTTTTGGAGCGGGGGCCGTATATCAGTTATGCGAACTGCGGCCTGCCCTATCATGTAGGCAATGTCATCCCGGACCAGGATGACCTGCTTCTCATGGATCCGGAGCTCATGGATCTGAGATATAACGTGGATGTGCGGGTGAACAGCACGGCGACCGCCATTGACCGCAGCCGGAAGACGGTCCATGTCCGCACGCCCCAGCGGGAATATGACGAAAGCTATGACCACCTGCTCATCGCCACGGGATCATCGCCGATCCGGCCGAATATTCCGGGCATTGACAGTCCCGGCATCTATTCTCTCTGGACCGTGCCGGATACGGAGAAAATCAAGGCGATCGTAGACCAGACCCACCCGAAGACAGCTGCCGTGATCGGAGGCGGATTCATCGGTCTTGAGATGGCGGAGAATCTGGTGCAGCGCGGAGTCCACGTGGACCTGATCGAGGCGGAAAATCAGGTCATGCGGACTCTGGACCCGGAAATGGCTGCTGTCGTGGAGAATGAATTGGAGAGAAATAATGTAACGCTCCACCTGGAGGAGCGGGTCACTGATTTCCATCAGGAAGCACCTGCTGCCGGTTCCGCGAGTCCTCAGGGGCCAGTCACCATTACCACCGAAAGCGGCAAACAGTTTACCGTTGACATGGTGATCCTCTCTGTCGGGACCCGGCCCAACGGCGAGCTGGCAAAGGCCGCAGGCCTCAAAGTAAACAGCCGGGGCGGCATTATCGTGGATCGGAGCCTGCGGACGGAGGATCCCTTCATCTGGGCTGCCGGCGATGTGATAGAAGTAGAACAGCGGATCAGCGGGCAGAAGGTCATGATCCCTCTCGCCGGTCCTGCGAACAAACAGGGACGGCTGGCAGCGGACAATATTATCGGACTGAGCCGTATCCTCAGCGGCGGAGCGCCCGGCGGCTTCAGCGAGAGTTCCGGCAGCCAGGGCGATTACGGCAGAAGAGGCTCAGACAGCCGTTCTTCCGCATCCCATCCCCTGCTGAAGGAATACCCAGGGAGCCTGGGCACGTCCATCGCCAAAGTATTCGGCCTGAGCGCCGCCAGCACGGGACTGACAGAGCGGCAGGTCCTGGACCGTGGACTGCGGAAGAACAGAGATTTCTACACTCTGGTCGTGAACCAGAAATCCCATGCCGGTTACTATCCGGGAGCATGCTCCCTGTTCCTCAAGCTGATATTCGACGACCGGGGACGGATCCTGGGAGCACAGTGCGTCGGACCGGAAGGCGTGGACAAGCGGATCGATACCGTCGCCGCTGCCGCATGCATGGGCGGAACCGTCCACAACCTGACGGAACTTGAGCTCGCCTATGCTCCTCCCTACTCTTCTGCCAAGGATCCGGTGAACATGGCGGGATTCTGCGCAGAGAACGTGCTGGAGGGCATGACCGCCTTCGTTTCGCCGGCAGAATGCGATGAGATGACCGGGGCAAACAGGGCTTTGTTCCTGGATGTAAGGACCCCCGGAGAGCTGGCCCAGTGGTCATACCCCGGCGGCGTGAATATCCCCCTGGAGCAGCTCCGTTCCAGGGCTGGCGAGCTTCCCCGGGACCGTGTGATCATCACGAGCTGCCGCATCGGCGTCCGCGCCTACGTGGCATGCCGCATCCTGCGCCAGCTGGGATTCCAGGATGTGCGGGTGCTGGAGGGGAGCATGGAATTCTATACTGCGAGTCACCGGGATTAAACAAAGCCTTGACTGGAATTTAATCCCCTCAGGATTGTAAGAGTCCGGAATCTATGCTAATATTAAGTTAGTTATCAGCCGATTCATACATTTAATAGTTGGTTTTCCAACACGAAAGGATGTGTACACATGGCATTAGTTACCACAACTGAAATGTTTAAGAAGGCATATGAAGGCGGATACGCTATCGGCGCTTTCAATGTTAACAACATGGAGATCGTTCAGGGAATTACGGAAGCTGCTCATGAGCTGAACTCCCCGATCATCCTCCAGGCATCTGCCGGCGCACGGAAATATGCTAACTCTGTATACCTTGTCAAGCTGGTCGAGGCTGCCATCGAGCTTTATCCGGAGCTGCCCATCGCTCTGCACCTGGATCACGGCGCAGACTTCCAGACATGCAAGGACTGCGTAGACAGCGGATTTACTTCCGTTATGATCGACGCTTCCAGCAAGCCCTTTGAGGAAAACATCGAGATCACCAAGAAGGTCGTAGATTATGCTCACGCACACGGCGTAGTCGTCGAGGCGGAGCTCGGCACCCTGGCTGGAATCGAGGATGACGTAAAGGTTGAGGAAGGCGCTTCTTCTTATACCAATCCGGAAGACGTTCAGGAGTTCGTAAACAGCACTGGCGTTGACTCCCTGGCGATCGCCATCGGAACGAGCCACGGCGCTTACAAGTTCAAGCCGGGCACAGATCCCAAACTGCGTTTCGACATACTGGAAGAAGTTGAGAAGAGACTGCCGGGATTCCCCATCGTTCTTCACGGATCTTCTTCTGTTCCTCAGGAATATGTTAAGATCATCAACTCCAACGGCGGCGCTCTGAAGGATGCCATCGGCGTTCCGGAAGATCAGCTGCGCAAGGCTGCCAGCATGGCTGTCTGCAAGATCAACATCGACTCCGACCTGCGTCTGGGCATGACTGCGGGCATCCGCCAGACCATGGCTGAGCAGCCGGATCTGTTCGATCCCCGCGGATACCTGAAGGTTGGCCGTCAAAATGTTAAGGACATCGTTGCTCATAAGATCAAGGATGTTCTGGGATCTGACAACAAGGCGTGATCTATTGCAGAGTTTGATCGATTCCAGGGCGTGATCGATTCCAGGACGCGGTCGATTCCAGAGCCTGATACGGGTCGGAGTCCGACTCGTATAAGTGCATAACTTACGTTAATTTCCCGTATCACGTCAGGGCGTGATACGGCCTGAAGCACAACAGAGCATTATACATGTCTGAATTGTGCATCCTAAATGATGCAATCTAAAAGGGGGCTGTCTCTTATATTTTAAGAGATAGTCCCCTTTTTAGTTTACGGCATGTTTTTCCTTTGATAACTGTCTGCACTTTACCGGTCTGGAAGAAAGCCAACCGTTCCCTTCAGGTGTGGGTAGATTAGCACTCACCCAATAAGCGGCGGGGTAGTCACCAAAGGCTTGCTGGTCTACCATGCCCGCGAAAACGCAAGCGGGTAGATTACCATCCGCCGGAAAAGCAGATCGGGTAGACAACCATATGTGTACTGCATCATTAAATTCCGAAGTAAGTTAAGTTTCATAAAAAACCATACCATACGCCAGGTTTCGTCCCGTCGTATGGTATGGTTTTTTGAATTCTGTTCGTTGTCTAGTACCTGTCCCTGCGCATGGCCTGCTGCATGCGGCGGTCGGCGTCACGTTTGGCGATGTCTTCCCGCTTATCGTAATTTTTCTTACCGCGGGCGACAGCCAGCTCGACCTTAGCACGGCCGTCTTCATTAATGTACATGCGAAGAGGGACAAGGGTAAGACCCTTGATCGTTGTCATTCCAAGGAGCTTGCGGATCTCCTTCTTGTGGAGAAGGAGCTTGCGCGGGCGCAGGGGATCCGCATTGAATCGGTTGCCCTGCTCGTAGGGACTGATGTTCATGCCCAGGATCCATACCTCTCCATTGTCGATCTTGGCATAGCTCTCCTTGATGCTGACCTTGCCCGCCCGAACGGATTTAATCTCCGTACCGGTCAGAACGATGCCGCACTCATATACTTCATCGATAAAATAATCATGCCGCGCCTTCTTGTTGTTCGCGACAAGTTTGATCTGTCTCTTTGCCATAATATTTCCTCTTCAGCGGATCGGATTCAGCAGATCCGACTGCTTATTTCTTTCCTGACGGAGCTGCCTTTCCTGACGCCGCGGACGAGACCGCAGTTCCAGCAGGGCTCTTCTCTTCCGCAAGCTCACCGTAGGACTTGACCACTCCGGCCCTGCGGGCGGGCCAGAGCCGCAGCACTACCTTGCCGCACAGCCGGTCAGAGGACACGCAGCCCACCGCCGGACTGCGGCTGTCTGTGCTGTTCTGCCGGTTGTCTCCCATGCAGAAATAGGAATCCGATGGAACAGTGATCTGAAGGCTGCCATTGGTATAATGAGTCCGGGTATAATTGTCGATTAAAAGACTGCCGTTAATGTAGACCTGACCGTCCCGGATCTCCACCGTCTCGCCGGGGAGACCGACGATCCTTTTGATCAGCCGCTCTTTGCGGCCCTTCTTATCCTGGAGTGTCGACTGGAACACGACCACGTCGCCCCGCTGAGGCTTCCGGTTCTGGTACGCCTGCCTGGACAGGAGCAGATAATCCCCCTGGAAAAACTGGGGCTTCATGGATGAGCCGGATACATGAGCCGGCTGATAAAACTGAGTAACTATGACGACGGAAATAACAGCAACGCAGAGCTCTCTGACGAAGCTGCCGATTCCACGAACTCCATCGCTCATCAGTATGTCCTCCCCATAGTGTCAATACTTTTTCTATGAATTATACGGGTTATGTATCGGTCCGAACTTGCTGAAGGGGAACACCCGGAACACAACCTTTCCTGCAACCTGGGACATGTCCACAACACCGACCTCTTCCGACCGGCTGTCCACGCTGTCCAGCCGATTATCCCCCATGCAGAACAGCTTTCCCTTCGGTACCGTAACATCCATTTCTCCGTCAGTCACGCCGTCCTTGGTATAGGACTGCATGTCTTCCTTTCCGTTGATATAAACCTTACCGTCATGAATGGATATCTCATCACCTCCGACGCCGATCACCCGTTTGATCAGGAGCTTCTTCTTTCCGTCATCCGTCGTCAGATCCGAATGGAAGATGATCACATCCCCTTTCTGAGGCTCGTGTCCGAATTTATAGGACATCTTGGAGCAGAACAGGTAATCGTTCTGGATGAAATTCGGCTCCATAGACGTATGCTTGACGATCGTCGGCCGTATGAACTGGACGATCACCAATGCGATGACGACAGCAATAATAATATCTATGATCCATTCCTTTAGAGACATTTCTGTTTTCTTCCTTTCCTCTGGCGGGAACCCTCTTCTGTCCGCTCCGTGTAATCCCTGATCTCCGGTCCGAGAAGCGACTGACCGATGCGCATAAAATTAGCCGGCAGACTGCTGGTTACCGACTTTCCGTTCAGATAAGCGCATACTCCGGTGCAGTTCACGAATTCCAGACGGCAGGCGTGGAGCAGCTGTGTTCCCAGTTTGTAACGTTCTTTCATTATATGATTTACTTCCGGATCGCCATACTTGGGATCCCCGATCAGCGGATAGCCCGCCGACGCCAGATGCGCCCGGATCTGGTGGGTCCTGCCCGTCAGGATCTCCACCTGGACAAGGGTATATCCATTGCGCGCCAGAAGCGGCGTCACGATCGTCCGGATGCGGGGCAAATCAGCCTTTGTACTAACCGAGACCATATTGCGGGACTCATCCTTCTCCCAGGATCCGCTGAGATCCAGAGACTCCCGGAGCTCTCCCCGGACGATGGTCATGTAGAACTTGCGGATGGAACCACGCTCCCGGATCGCCGCGTTCAGCGACTGCAGCGCCTGATAATTCAGACCGAAGAGCACCAGCCCCGTGGTATTGCGGTCCAGGCGGTTCACGGGCGCCGGGCGGAATGTCTTCTCCGCAGCCGGTTCATAGCTGCCCCGGGCAGTCAGGTAACTGATCACCTGATTCGCCAGATGATTCTTCTTCTCGTGGCTGTCACCGTGAGTCAGCAGCCCGAAGGGCTTGGACACGACCAGCACGTTCTCATCCTCGTAAATGACGCGGAACTGCTTCCGCACGTCCGGAGTCCTCGCGGGCGTCCGGAGGCGCGCAAGCTCCTCGTCGCTCATGTACAAAGCCAGGACGTCCCCTTCTCTCAGCATGTAATCCCTGCTCTGCCGCTTTCCGTTGATCTTTACATCCTTGCGGACGGCCTTATAGATCAGGCTGAGAGGCGCCTGCCCCAGATATTTCCTCAGGAACCGGTCGAGACGCTGGTTCCCCTCATTCTGTCCGATTTCTATAGTGACCATGAGGTTATTATACAACATTGCCATAGGGAAATCAAAAATAATTGTGATTCGCTCTGAAGTATGGTAGAATAGATTTGATTGATTCCAGATCAAAGGGGGATTTACATGAGTGAAAAACAGGGCGGCAATGCCGTCAACAAGAGAAGTTTCCGGGATTTTCATTACGACCACAGTGACATCCTGCTGGCTGTAATTATCATACTGATCGCCGCGATCCTGATTGTCTGGCGCATTAACGTCATTATTGACTATCCCAAGACACTGGATGCCCAGCAGAATGTGACCCAGACTACAGAGCAGGCGACGAACACCGGCAATGTCAGCACATCCGGCAGCGATTCATCAAGCGCCAAGGATAAGGCGACATGGGCGGATAATAAACTTGCCGCGGATCTCAAGATCACCATCAAGAAGGGCGACAAGGACGACATGATCCAGACCCTGGTCACTGCAGGCCTCTTCACGAGCCCGGTTGACTACCAGAACATGTGTGGGAAGGTCAACGTCAAACCAAACGATATCAAAGCAGGCACGTACACATTCCGGAAAAACATGACCAAGACGACCATCGTCAAGCTGGTGACAAGTAAATAATACTGAAGCAGTATTCTCAGCCGCGCTCTTCGGAGCGCGGTTTTGTTATGCATATTACTATTGAAATTCCCGCAGTGCACCGATATAATTATCCTGTCTGAGTTATTGTTGGCAATCTTAGGAGAGAATGTATGAGTGAGAAGGGACTTCTCACGGAAGCCCAGACAAACGCGGAGAAGACTGTACAGAAGTTTGTAGAGAGCGTCGTCTCGACTGGCTACACCGTAACCGTTACGAACACTAAATAACACGAAATAAGAGGAACAGATCATGATCGGAACAATTGCAAATACCATCGCCATTTTCGTGGGCAGCATCATCGGCGGCCTGTCCCGGAAGGCAATCAATGAGAAAATGAGCCAGGCGCTGCTGACAGCCATGGGCTGGGCTGCCTTCGGCATCGGTATTAATTCGGTTGTTCAGAATATGCCGAAGAGCAAATATCCCGTCCTCTTCATCGCCAGCCTTGCCATCGGCGTCCTGATCGGGACGCTGCTGGATCTGGACGGCCGGGTCCAGCGGCTGACATCCCGCCGTCAGGCCAAGCGGGCAGAAGGAACGGAAGCGGATGCAGGCGTCAATTCAGACAGCAAACTGGGCAGCAGCCGCCTGGGCGAGGGCCTGATCACCGGCTGCCTGCTGTACTGCATCGGCGCCCTTTCTATCCTCGGCCCGGTGCAGGCTGCCCTCCACCAGGATTATACGTTCCTTTTCACCAACGCGTCCCTGGACCTGGTCACCTCTATGGTCCTGGCGGCCACCTACGGCATCGGCATGTGCATCGCCGCCGCCGTGCTGTTCTGCTGGCAGGGGAGCATCTATGCACTGACATTGCTGCTGGGTGACTTCATTACGACGAATATGATGACCGAGCTTTCCATCGTAGGCGGTTTCCTCATCGCCATGTCCGGTCTGAGCATCCTGCAGATCAAGGACTGCAAGACCCTCAACTTCCTGCCCAGCCTGATCGTGCCCATCGTCTGGTGCCTGTTCGCTTAGCGCGCCTGGCAATCTCGCGCGTCAGCGTCAGCCGTTTACGCGTTTCGCCGGATTGTAGAACCGCCGCCCGTCATCCTCAAACAAGGGGTACCCGTTCTCAGCTGTGCATTCTCCTTCCTGCACCTTCGGTATCTCCTCATCGAACTCTATGGCACAGCATTTTCCCTTTGCCCGCTTGCAATGGGGATATTTGACACATTTAAAAAGATAACATTCTTTCTCTTTCATTTTGATTTTTCATCTCCTTTTACGCTCATACAGCCAAGCCATGGCTTTGTTGTATCACGGCGATTCTGACAGTTGTGAAATCTCCAGATCCCTTGATTTTCTGCGTCCTTTGCGAGTATACTACTATACGGTATATCGAAACGAAACAATGCAGGAAAGGAACGGTTGAATTGAAGATCAGTGATCCGATGTTTTCTAACAGAGACCTGGCGAAGCTGCTGACCCCGCTCATCATCGAGCAGTTTTTCGCTATGTTCGTGGGTATGCTGGACACACTTATGGTTTCCAGCGCCGGTGAAGCGGCGATATCCGGCGTCAGCCTGGTAAACGAGGTGAATTTTCTTATGTTTACCATATTGGCGGCGCTGGGCGGCGGCGGATCTGTCGTAGCAGCCCAGTATCTGGGCGCCCGGAGGCCGAAGGAAGCGAACCGGGCAGCCTCCCAGCTGATGATGCTGGGGACCATATTCGGTCTCGCCCTCATGGCCCTGTGCCTGATCGGCCGGCGCTGGATCCTGGAAACGCTGTATGGATCCGCCTCGGAGGATGTCATCGACGCGGCGGTGACTTATTTCTGGATCACCGCTCTGTCCTTTCCCCTGCTTGGGATCTATAACAGTTCCACAGCCATTTACCGTATCATAAACCGCACCCAGGTCACCATGTGGGTCAGCCTTCTGATGAACCTGATCAATGTGAGCGGCAATTATTTCTGCATCTATCATCTGCACATGGGTGTCGCCGGCGTCGCATGGCCGACCACGATCTCCCGGACCGTTGCGGCGCTGATCATGGCAGTCCTCGCGTTCCATAAGAAGAATCCGGTGCACGCGGATCTTCCCGACGTCTTCTCCTGGCATCAGATGATCCTGAAGAAAATCATCTCCATAGCTCTTCCCAACGGCATAGAGAACGGCCTGTTTCAGATCGGCCGCGTCATCGTCGCGAGCATCGTCGCCACCTACGGCACCACAATGATCGCGGCCAACGGCGTTGCGAACTCCCTCTACAACCTGATCATCATTGTGTCCGTGGGCATAAACCTGGGCATCGTTACCGTCGTCGGCCGATGTGTAGGCGCGAACCGTTACGACCAGGCAAGATATTATACACGCAAGCTGATGATCCTGAATCTGTTCCTGTCCGCCCTGAACGGTCTGGCGGTCTGGATCACGCTGCCTCTCTTCCTGCAGTTCTACAGCATATCCCCGGAAGGAGCGGATGTTGTCCGGCAGGTAATATTCTACAGCTGCTTCACCGTCGCTTTGCTGAATCCCCATTCCTTCACCCTGCCTAACGCCATCCGGGCGGCTGGGGATGCGAAGTACACCATGATCGTCGGCGTTCTCTCCATGTTCCTGGCAAGGATCACCGGCGCTTATCTCATGGGAACACTGCTGGGCCTGAAGGTCGTGGGCATTTACCTCGCCATGTATCTGGACTGGGTGGTCCGGGCCATATTCTTCTACCTGCGCTACCGCTCCGGGAAATGGACCCGGTACCGGCTGGTGGAATGACCGGTTTATCGTCATGACGCTGCGCATTTATTGCGCTGCAGACAGATACCGCTGCAGCCTGAGGCCGCAGCGGTTTTATTGTTTTCCAGATGATTATTCTGAAAGGTGGATCGCTCCGCCGTTATTGGCGGACGCCCAGCCGATCCATGTTTTGCCCGGATTCAGCTTGAGCTCGATGGTCTTGGCTTCAGCAGAAGCCTGCTCTGCGGAAGAGTCCGACGATTCATCAGAAGAATCGGATTTCGCCTTTTCCTCTGCTTTCTTCGCAGCTCTATCCATAGCTTCCTTATCGATGAGGACCAGCTTGCCGTCCTTTACCTTCCACCGTATCTTCTCCACGGTGCCCCGGCTGAGATAATAGCCTTT
>OMXT01000009.1 GCA_900315125.1 uncultured Eubacteriales bacterium | reverse complement strand
CAAGAAATCCTCTATGCTAATCCCTATGCAGGAAGATACCTACCGAGGATTGTCAACAAAAAACTCCCTAACAACTTGACACTATCTCTGCTGTATCTTCATCTTTGAAATTACGGATAACAAATGCTATTATATTTAACAGCGAATTATAGGTAATAGATTTCAGGAGACTTTTATGAAGGCAGGAATATATCTGGGACAGGGCAGCGTGGAGATCCAGGAGCGTCCGGATCCCGTCTGCGGTGACGATGGAATTGTATTGAAGAACATATACTCCAGCATCTGCGGAACAGATGTGGCAGTATACAATCACGGTACTGGTCTGGGGCACCGAATCACCATAGGCGGGGAGTTCGGTCACGAAACCGTATGCCGGGTCGCCGCAGTTGGAAAGAATGTAACGGATATTAACGTCGGTGACAGGGTCTATCCCTACCCCCTTCTTGTTACCGGAGACCCGGGCAGGGCGGGAACCATCGGCGGATTCTCCGAATACATATACTGTCCTGATCCAAAATGGGGGGAATCCATCTACCATGTAAATGGAAAGATCTCTGACCGAGCCGCGGCTTTGATCGAGCCCTTCACCGTGGGATGCCGTGCCGCCCGCCGCGGTCTTCCTGCCGCCGGAGAGAAAGCCGTCGTTTTCGGCGCCGGTACTATAGGGATCGCCGCTGCCCTGACTTTACAGTATTTTGGCTGCAGCCAGGTCGTGATCTGCGACCATTCCGATTTCCGTCTGAATATATGCAGGGAACTTGGTCTGGATGTCTATAATAACAGTGATGACGAAACGCTGTCCGGGCTCATGGATCTTATGGGATCGAATCGGGGCATCCGGGGAACCGCTGTAGACGCAGACGTGTGGATCGACGCAGCCGGCTCCGACAGCGTGCTTTCTGCCTATGAAGAATACGGGAAATTCAACAGCCGCATGATCCTCGTCGCCGTCGGAAGCACTCTTCGCCAGGTAAATATTCTCGACCTGACATTCGGCCAGCGCTCCATTACCGGCAGCGGCGGCTATGCACCGGAAGATGTCCGGGATGTAATGACAATGATGGAATCCGGGCGCTGGAACATTGAAAAACTCATCACCCACGAATTCCCCCAGAACCAGCTGCCCCGGGCGATCGAACAGGCTTCTGATGTAGATCACGCGCTGAATGTGATCATCCGGTTTTGAACTTTGCCAGTTACCGCCGTCGGCTGCACTGTTTGACATGGTGCACTGGTTGACGGATAGATCGAGAATGACCAAATGATCTGCCCCAACTGCACAACGGAAGCCGAAACAGTCTACCCTGCATACTATATCGCGTCCGGGTAGACAACCATCCGCCTCCAGACGGGCTCGGGTAGATACAGAACGGCAAATGGTCTACCCGACGAGCTAAATCGTGCCTAGACTAACAGCAGGGTTGCCTCTGAACTTGAGACAGCCCTGCTGTTTACATATCGTCACCTTCGCCTTCGCTTTGACTCGCCCGACGGCTCGTCACGCTCCGGCTCGTCACTCGGCGGGAACGGACTGTGCAGTCCCGCGGTACCCAAAACGCTCCCGCTTTCAGCGTTCGCGTTTTGACCGCTCTTGCATAGGGCGTTCCGCCGTCCCGGCTCCTCCCGTCGCCGTCCCGTCTTCGCCTCTGACTTCGCCTTCGCTTTGACTCGCCCGACGGCTCGTCACGCTCCGGCTCGTCACTCGGCGGGAACGCCACTAATTTCCTTGGTTGCCGTGATCAGCTCCGCAAGGAGTTCTTCTACTTCCATGCCGTTCAGCTCGGCGCCTCTGGCAATGTTCTCACGGTCGCATCCCGCAGCGAACTTCTTATTCTTATACTTCTTCTTCAGCGACTTGAGATTCAGCTCCGCAGCGGACTTGGACGGATACATGGCGATTGTCGCGCCGATCAGTCCGGATGTCTCGTCGCATGCCCACAGCACCTTCTCCATCTTGTGAGACGGTTTGGGCAGACGCGCATTGTAATCCGAATTGTGGGTCTGAATCGCATGGGCAACGTGCATGTCCACGCCGGCTTCCTGGAGCAGTTCTGTGGTCTTCACCGTATGCAGATGTTCATCCTGCCACTTCTCCCAGTCCAGATCGTGGAGCATGCCCACGACCGCCCAGAATTCCTCGTTCTGCGGGTCGTACTTCTTCGCATAATATCTCATCAGATCGCTGACCGTCTGGGCGTGGGTGTGATGGAACTCGTCCTCGTTGTATTTCTTCACCAGCTCCATGGCCTGCTCGCAGGTAATGCCCGCATCGTATACTTCGCCTTCCACGCAGGCAGGCGTATCGATGAAGGGCAGATCCGCGTCAGCGGCATCTGCGCCATCTCCGGACGCCAAACCGGAAGAAGCATCTGCAGCACTCACATCTCCGGTGTCAGCAGTCCCAGCCGAGCTTCCCGAAGTATCTGATGCTTTATCCGATGACTTGTCAGTCTCCCTCCTTATCGTTATCTTCATCCAGCTCCTCGCCGATCTCCGCAGCGGAACGGCTGTGTCTTGCCTCCGGCTTCATGGTCGGGAACAGAATGACGTCGCGGATCGTCGGAGAATTGGTAATCAGCATGATCACACGGTCAATGCCGACGCCCAGACCGCCTGTAGGCGGAAGTCCTACTTCCAGGGCGTTGACGAAATCGAAGTCCATCGGATGAGCCTCGTCGTCGATTCCCAGGTCCTTCTCTCTCTGCTGCTCCGCGAAACGCTCAAACTGGTCAATGGGGTCGTTCAGCTCGGAGAACGCGTTGGCGATCTCCCATCCGTTGATATATGCCTCAAAACGGCGGGTGATGCGGGGATCTTTAGGATCTCTCTTAGCCAGGGGGCTGACTTCTACCGGGTGTCCGATAACAAAGACCGGACCGTCCAGATATCCCGGAACATCCTCACAGTATTCCTCAAACATCTCCGCAATCAGTTTGCCTCTTGTGTATCCCTTAATCTCATCCGGATCCATGCCGTAGCCGATGGCAGCCTTCTGCGCCTCTTCATCGGTATCGATCTTGGAGAAGTCCACGCCGGTGATCTCCTTAACGGCATCTGCCATATTCAGTCTCTTCCAGGGAGGCGTTACGTCGAAATCCTTACCCTGATAATGCAGGATCGGTGTGCCGTTTACAGCCATCTGAGCTTTATAAACCAGCTGCTCTGTAACGTCCATGGTCGTCTCCATGTTGCCGTAAGCGTAGTAGCATTCCATGGATGTGTATTCCGGATTGTGGTTGCGGTCCATGCCCTCGTTGCGGAACATCTTGCCCATCTCATAGACTCTGTCCAGGCCGCCTACGATGCATCTCTTCAGATAAAGCTCGTTGGCTATTCTCATGTACAGGTCGATGTTCAGCGTATTATGATGGGTGATGAAAGGACGGGCATTGGCGCCGCCGGCGATGGGCGACAGGATCGGTGTTTCCACTTCCATGTAGCCGAAATCATCCTCCAGTACCCTCTTCATCTCGTGGATGATCTTAGTCCTCTTGATGAATGTATCCTTGACCTCGGGATTCATGATCAGGTCCACATATCTCTGACGATAGCGGAGATCCGTATCCTTCAGACCGTTCCACTTGTCGGGCAGTACCTGCAGCGACTTGCTGAGAAGCGTCAGTCCGCTGACATGAATAGACGTCTCACCAGTCCGTGTGCGGAATACCTTGCCTGTAAATCCAACGATATCGCCGATATCATAAGTCTTGAACCACTTATATTCTTCCTGTCCGATATCATCTCTCTTGATATAGCACTGGATCCGTCCCTGCTTGTCCTGGATATCGAAGAAGCTGGCTTTGCCCATGACGCGCTTGCTCATGATTCTTCCTGCCATGGATACGTCGCAGTCCTCCATCGCATCAAAGTTATCCTTGATATCCTTGCTGTATGCCGTAACATTCCAGGTCTCCTGCAGATAGGGGTTGCGCCCCGCCTCCTGAAGATCCTTCAGCTTCTGTCTGCGGATCTTCCTCTGTTCTGTCAGATCCTCCACATACATTTCCTGTTCCGCCGCGACAGCGTTGTCCATGTTTTGGTCACTCATAATACGTTTCTCCTTTTGTTAACAAAGTCTATACTGACGATTATCCGCTATTTGGTGATTCCGGTGATCAGGTAATGCAGAATCCCGTCCGGTACGGGGATCTCCACGGTCTCACCGACACGTTTGCCCAGCAGCGCATGACCTACTGCAGAATCGTTCGTGATCTTAGCCGGTTCTGCGAAAGGATCCGCCTCGGTAGATCCCACGAGCATGAAGCTGTCTGTCTCGCCCGTCGCTGTATCCTTTACGTCTACCACGACACCGATGTTCGCTACATCGCCGGAAACCTCATCCTCATTGATGATGGTGGCGTTGCGCATCATGGTCTCCAGCTTATGGATGCGTTCCTCCAGCTCTGCCTGCTCGTTCTTAGCCGCATCATATTCCGCGTTCTCTGAGAGGTCTCCGTAGGAAATGGCTTCCTTCAGTCTCTCAGATACTTCCTTACGGCGTACGGAAACGAGCTCATCTCTCTCTGCTTCCAGTTTGTCATACCCTTCCTGGGTAAGCAATATCTCTTCTGGCATGTTGTATTATTCCTCCTTGCATTCTCTGCGCATATTCAAAATATTTTAGCCTGAATACCGCTCATTGTCAATGGCGGTCCAGCTCCACCCGGCGTATTCTCTTATACTCCGGGAGATCATCATTGATACGGTCCACATCCTCCCACAGCTGTTCCAGCACCTGCTGGTCCGTATGATCATCGCCGATCACCCGGGATACCTCCGCCTGATTCACATAGACGCTTGCCGTGATAACCGGATGCTTCTCATCCGCTTCCGAAGGTCCGTCCCAGATCACTGCGTCCCGGACATAGGGGATCTGCATGAGCAGATGCTCCAGCTCCTCCGGGTAGACGCGGACGCCCTCCTTCACCTCTATGGCCGTCTGCTTTTTCCCTGTCACATAGAGATACCGTTCACTGTCCACATATCCCAGGTCACCGGTGTGCAGCCATCCGTCCGTTACTGCTTCTGCTGTTGCCTCGGGATTCTCATAATATCCCTGGATCACACTGCCTCCCCGGATCAGGATCTCACCGGTCCCGCTGTGGTCCTTGCCGATGATCTTCACGTCCAGGCCGGGCAGGATCCTGCCTGCTGATCCAGGATGCTTCTGCTGGTCACCGGGCTGTCCGACGGAGATCACCGGTCCGGCTTCCGTCAGCCCGTATCCGCAGACAGCCTGAATACCAATATTATTGAAGAATTCCAGATCCTCCGGATCTGTTATGCCTCCGCCGCTGACGATCAGGCGGAGTCTGCCGCCCAGCTCCCGGTAAACATCGGCTGCCGCCGGTTTCAGTACATCCAGGCCGATCCGCTTGGTCAGACGGTTCAGGCCGCTCAGACCCTTCAGCAGACCGGTTCCTTTCTTCTCCAGGTTCTCTTGCGCCCATTTCTTCTGTTCATGGAACTGCTTCGGCCGCAGCATGATGACTGTGGGACGGATCTCCCGCATGCCCTGCTGGATATACTGTTCTCCCAGGCAGATCGCGATGGATGCGCCTCTGTACAGGGGATCCAGTATACCGCAGACGAACTGGAATGTCGTATCAAAGGGCATGACTGCCAGCAGCACATCCTCCGGCGTCAGAGGCTGCACTGCCATCTGGGACATGATATTGTCACAGATATTGCTGTGGCTGAGGATGACGCCTCTGGGCTCTCCTTCCGCCCCCGCTGTATACTGGATCATCGCGGTGGTATGCCCGGTGATTTCCGCATCCAGGAACTGCCGGTCGCCCTGGGCCATCTCATCCTTGCCCTCTGAGATCAGCTTCTCCCAGTCATAGACTGTAATGCCGTCCGGCAGCCCTTCAGCGGCAGGAGCGTCCATAAAGATCAGCGTATCGATCGCAGTCCCGCCGGCTGCAGCGATACTGCGTATCTTATCCGCACCGTTTCCGCCGCAGATGACGCAGGTCACACCTGCCAGCTGGATGCGCTTCTCCAGTTCCTCTGCTGTCAGGTCGTGGTTCAGGGGAACAGCCGCCCCGACGCCGCTCATGACGGTCAGCTGGCTGACCGCCCATCGGTAGGAATTGGGACCGCATACCCCGATGTTCTTTCCTGCCAGATCCCGGTTGATCAGCGCCGTACCCAGACCGTTGATATCCGACATCAGCTCATCATAGCTGACGGCAGCATAAGGCATTTCCTCATCCGTCTTGCTGTAGAACGCCGTATTCTTACCATATTTACTGACGCTCGCTTCCAGGAGCTGGCGGATATCTGTTACCGGAAGAATCTCTCTCTCCCGGATCTGCTCATCCTGGGACCCCCGGATCGCGTCGGCGAACTTCTTCGCGTGACGGCGGTCTTTTTCCTTTGCCTGGGGATATTCCAGACTGTGGCTGTAGTCTTCCGGCGATTCCGCCGTATCGCTGACATTGCCGTACCGTTTGACTTTTCCTGTCGTCGTTTTAGCAAAAGCCTCGGTGCGGATGTTGATCCGCTTGATTGCCTTATAAGGCGGGAAACCTGCGTTGATCTGGTCGATCAGGTCTTTGTAAAAGTGATAAATGTCACTGCTGCTCATGTCCCCGTGGGTCTCTTTCAGCAGATCGTAGTTCGGGAAGATATCCGCGGTAACCATGACATTTCCTACCCGCTTGTCCTCTACGCCGTGAACGACGACCTCCTGAATCAAATCATTCTGGAGCAACACCTCCTCCAGTTCCTCCGGGAATATGTTCTTGCCGCCCTTGGTAACGATGACCGTCTTGCGGCGCCCCGTAAGGTAAAGAAATCCGTCGCTGTCGAAGTAGCCCAGATCGCCGGTGTGGAGCCACCCATCCTGGATCGCTTCCTCCGTTGCTTCTTTATTCTCGTAATAACCGAGCATGACAGAATCACTCTTGACGATAATCTCTCCGATGCCGTCCTCATCCTGATCGATGACCCGGACTTCCGCGTTCATCACCGGCTGCCCCACGGATGCCGCCTTGCGGTAACGGTCCCTGTTCAGCGCGATGATCGGGGAGCATTCACTCATGCCGTATCCCTGGACCATGGTGAATCCCATAGCCTCAAATTCCTCTATAATGTACGGATCTGCCGCGGCGCCGCCCATGACAAAGGCCTTGATATCCCCGCCGAAGGAATTGTGGATGGAAGCAAACATCCGCTTGACAACAGCCGGCCTCTTATAGAGCTTCAGCCGCTTGGAAAGATCAATGGCACTGCGGAGCTTCTCGTCCTCGCCCCGGTGTTTCGCCTGTTTCCACATGCCCTTATAGAGCTTTTCAAATACGAGAGGCACGCCCAGCATGACGTTGGGGTGTACCTCGTTCATGTTTTTCTGTATATAACGGAGACCTTCGCAGATGGCAATGGTCTTCCCCTGATAGAATGTCGTCAGGTAATCCGCGGTCATCGCGTAAACATGATGGACCGGCAGAATAGAAAAAACGATGCCCGGATCCGGTATGTGGAAATATGCCGAAAGCTGGATACAGTTGTTCACCAGGTTCCGGTGGGACAGCATAACGCCTTTCGCCATTCCGGTCGTGCCGGATGTGAACAGCAGAGTGGACATCTGATCCGGATCGATCTCCGCCGTGACATAGCGCCGGTCTCCGCCCATGATGAGGCGTTTCCCTTCCTCGATCATCTTCTTCAGTGACAGGATACCCTCTGTATCATCGTCATTATTCATGGAAATAATATAGTCCAGACCGCCCCGGTCCTCAAACAGTGGCTCAATGGCGTTTCTGCTCTTATCCGCGTAGACGATTGCCTTCGCCCCGGACCGTTCCAGGAGTCCCAGCAGTTCATTCTGCGGCAGGTTCTTATCCAGCGGGACGATAACACCTACGCCGCAGGCAACGGTCAGGTAGGTCAGGATCCAGGGGTAGCTGTTCTCCCCGATCACAGCGATCCTCTGTCCCTTCAGTCCCATGTCGATCATCCGGGTGCCCAGCGCATCCAGATCTTCCTTCACCTGTCCGTAGGTGATCGGGACGAACGCGTTGACCGTCCGGTCCTTCACGAGATAAGCGGTCTGATCCGGAAACATGGATGTGCTGGAATTGACCAGATCCTTCAGGTCCGAAACCGGCCTGGTGGGATAATTGACACCATCGTATTTCTTACTGTTCATTGTGATTTCCCCTTTTAACCATTGACTCCTGAATTGCTGATTCAGCCGATCCGCCGATTCCCTCTGTTTTCGGCAGATTATTCCCCGACTTACGGGCCCTGTACCGGCCCGGTCTTAATAAAATATTTTACCATTTTTGTTCTGCGACTTCAATGTAGGAAAGGAGATTTGTGATTTACGGATAATTTACGGCCGTCAAGAATTCAAGAAAAGGCCGCCTCTTCATCAAGAGACAGCCTCTGGTTTTACCGCTATTCTTCTTTATATAATACGACAGTCCCTGCTTCCCGGCTGGCCTTCATATCGATGAGCCGCTGGTTGGCGCTGCCTCGGAAGTTCAGTGTCAGATCCCGCTGCGCCTCCAGATAGCGGCCGTCCACCAGCACGTCAATCTCCGCAATGAGTCCGGCCAGCGCCGGATCATCCAGAGCCATCTGCTGCAGTTCTTCAAGGGTATATCCGGAATACATCCAGACGTCCATACCTCTCTTATGAACCTGCCGGGCCAGTTCCGCAAAGGGCCCGGGCTGGCATGCGGGCTCGCCGCCGCTGAACGTCACGCCTGCAAGCAGCGGATTCTCATCCACTGCCTGGAGGATCCGGCTGACGGGGGTGTCCGTGCCGCCCCGGAAATCATGGGTGGACTGGTTATGGCAGCCGGGGCAGCCGTGGGGGCAGCCCTGGCAGAAGACGGTAAACCGGATGCCCGGTCCGTCGACAATTGACTCTCTTATGACGCCTGCCAGGCGGAGCACCGGGTCTTCTCGAACAAATTCCGGTTTCTCCGGATCCCGGCCGGTCAGAACTCCGTTCCCGCTCATGACAGCGTCTCGAATCCGGAGCTGACGCCGTGCTTGACGCGGTCGTGCTCCTCTGCGGTCTTGGCGTCATTCCAGTTATCCATGGTTCCCACCAGATATCCCGTGATCCGGCGGATGCGCTCAAACCTGGGCTGGCCGTCATCTTCCCGGCGTCCGCAGCAGGGACACTCGTTGTCGATGATCCCGGTGTAGCCGCAGACCGGATCCCGGTCCACCGGATGGTTGATGGAACCGTAGCCGATGCCGCTCTCTTTCATGCAGCGAACCACACGCTCAAAGGCGTCCAGATTCTTCAGCGGATCGCCGTCCAGCTCGATGTAGGAGATGTGACCGCCGTTCGTCAGCTCGTGGAAAGGCGCCTCTTTCTTTATCTTGTCGAATGCGCTGATATTATAGTATACCGGCACATGGAAACTGTTGGTATAGTAATCTCTGTCGGTGACCCCAGGGATCACGCCGAACTTCTCCCGGTCGATGCGGACGAAACGTCCGGACAGGCCCTCTGCCGGCGTTGCGATCAGTGACCAGTTCAGTCCTGTGCGGCGGGTCTCCTCGTCCATGCGCTTACGCATATACGCGACGATCTCGATTCCC
Organism: uncultured Eubacteriales bacterium; assembly: GCA_900315125.1. GTDB lineage: Bacteria > Bacillota > Clostridia > Peptostreptococcales > Anaerovoracaceae > Aminicella. The sequence continues at coordinate 10,207 of OMXT01000009.1, read as the reverse complement.
AGGCGCTCTGCCCGGTCGGACTCGCCGTGATGCTCGCCGATCAGAGCCTTGAGGCATTCCGCCAGGCCGATGAATCCCACGGTCAGCGTTCCGTGCTTTATGACCTCTTCCACCGTGTCCTCCGGACCCAGCTTGTCGGAATCGATCCACACGCCCTGTCCCATGAGGAAGGGGAAATTCTTAACTTTTTTCTGGCCCTGGATGCGCATCCGCTCCTGGAGCTGGCCGATGCAGAGATCGATCATGCGTTCCAGGCTCTCAAAGAATACTTCTTCATCCCCCTTCGCCTTGATGGCAAGGCGGGGCAGATTGATGGATGTGAAAGACAGGTTGCCTCTGCCGAATGCGATCTCCCGGTCCGGATCATAGGCGTTAGCCATGACTCTGGTGCGGCATCCCATGTAGGCGCACTCTGTCTCCGGATGGCCAGGACGGTAAAATTCCTTATTAAAAGGTGCGTCCAGGAAAGAAAAGTTCGGGAACAGCCGCTTGGCGCTGGTCTTGCAGGCCAGCTTGAACAGGTCGTAGTTCGGATCCTCCGGATTGTAGCTGACCCCTTCCTTTACCTTAAAGATCTGTATGGGGAATATGGGCGTTTCTCCGTTGCCCAAGCCGGCTTCCGTCGCCTCCAGCACAGACTTCATCACGAGCCGTCCCTCCGGAGATGTATCCGTTCCATAATTTATGGAACTGAAAGGCACCTGTGCTCCCGCACGGCTGTGCATGGTGTTCAGGTTGTGGATCAGCGCTTCCATGGCCTGGTATGTCTTGCGGCGGATCTCCCGGTCAGCAAATACCGTCGCCTTGTCCTGGAGCCTTGCCAATTCCTCTGCCGGCGCGATGTCCTTCAGCGCTTCCCGTTCCTGAGCCTTATAGTTATTATCCCATGCCATGCAGGGAACGTCGCCGGACTCCGCCTCGATCTTCTGTCCGATCCTCTTTACCTTATCCGCTCCATTCTCAACATCATAAAGCAGTTCCAGCATCTTTCCCATGTTCGTCCAGTACAGTTTCTTGTAGGACTTGCGCACGCCGGGGGCCATGCCGTAATCGAAGTTGGGGATGGACTGGCCGCCGTGCTGGTCGTTCTGGTCTGACTGAATAGCGATGCAGGCGAGTGCCGCGTAGCTCTCAATGTCATTCGGCTCTCTCAGGTGACCGTGGCCCGTGGAAAAACCGCCCTGCAGCAGCTTGACCAGGTCGATCTGGCAGCAGGTCATGGTCAGCGTATAGAAATCCATGTCGTGGATGTGGATGTCCCCGTTGTCGTGGGCTTTGGCGTATTTCGGGTCGATCACATATTTCTTGTAAAATTCCTTGGCTCCCTCGGAACCGTACTTGAGCATGGTTCCCATTGCCGTATTGCCGTCGATGTTGGCATTCTCCCTCTTCACATCGTTGTCCGCCGCTTCCTTAAACGTCAGATCCTCATAGATGTGCATGAGTTTGGTGTCCATCTCACGGACGCGGGTCCGTTCCGCCCGGTAAAGGATATACTCCTTAGCCGTCCGGGCATGTCCGTTCTCGATCAGGATCTTCTCCACCGCGTCCTGGATCTGCTCCACCGTCGGTGTATTATTGTGGCAGACATTGGTCAGATATTTAACCGTCTCGTCCGCCAGGTCCTTCGCCATATCCCGGTCTCGTCCGCCCAGCACCCTGGCCGCCTTGTAAATCGCCTCTGTGATCTTATCCTCGTCAAAGGGTACGACTCTGCCGTCCCTCTTAACGATGCGCTGAATACTTTCCATAAGCCCCCGTTTTCCTCCCTATAAAACCGCCAGTCCCTGTAACCATGCGGTCTCCGGGCATAGCGGCCTGATACACAAGATGTTGTGGTTGATTATTACTTTGCCCACAAATTATACTACGGCTGCAGGGGCAGGTCAATGTATACTTTTAGTTTTTTCAGGAACAAAGCCAGGGCCGGCTGAAATACGGACAACTTCCCCTGCACAAAAGGAAAAACCGCGGATGCTGGTGACACATCTGCGGTTTAGGTGTAATATTTATTCGTTTAAGGTATTGTATGCAAGGATCTTAACCAACCCTCTGGTAATAATATAGTATAGGTCTTGCAATAAGTAAAACGGTCAATTATAATAAACGGTATAAGATGTTCTAATGGTTGAGAACAGGCAGACAGGACTTTGCCGAAAAAGGAATACAACATGGATAACCGGAAATACGAAGCACTTATTATTGTCTCGGAAACAGGGAGCATCACCCAGGCAGCGGACCGCATGGGATACACTCAGTCCGGGATCACCCAGATGATCAACAGCATGGAGAAAGAACTGGACGTCAAGCTCCTTACGCGGACGAACAAGGGCGCCCACCTTACAACAGCAGGCAAGAAGCTGCTCCCCTATATGAAGGAAGAGAACCTATGGGAACGTTACATCCGCCAGGAATGCGACCGGATGCACGGCCTGGAGAGCGGCCTCGTAACGGTAGGATGCCTTTCCAGCATAAGTGCCGCCTGGATGCCCACCATTCTGGAGGCATTCTCCCGGGAGCATCCCGGGATCCGTGTGAACATGGTGGAAGGCGAATCGCCGGAGCTGGACAGCATGCTCATGGACGGCCGCATCGACCTGGCTCTGGCAGACATCCACGAGAAGAAATCCTACGTGTCCCGTCCCCTCGTGCAGGACGAGATCCTCGCCATCATGCCCAATGACCCGGAGCTTGCCGGCAGGAGCAGCATCACCCTGGATGAACTCATGAAATATCCTTATATTTCCTATGCCACGGGATCTTCGGAGAACCTGAATCTTGGATGGCTGGACCGCAGCCTGCCCAATCGCTTCAAACCCACGGTCATGTACACGTCCAAGTCCGACTTTACGGCGATCCAGATGGTCTCCCACCATCTGGGCGTTTCTCTGGCGGGCCGGCTGATGATAGAGAGCTATCCGCTCTCAACGACCAATCTTTCCCTGGATCCGCCCATGTACCGCCAGCTGGGCATCGCTTACAAGTCACACACCCACATTCTTCCTGCCGCCCGATCCTTTATGGAGTGCGCGGAGAATGTGATCCGCTCGATGCAGGATGAGGAGGTATCCCTGTGAAGATTCGCAGACTGGTTTTTAACCGCACCACAATGATGCTCATCATGATTATAGGAGAGGTCCTCCTTATTCTGGCACTTGCAAACCTGATCGGGGACGTTGCCCGATGGGTCGCTGTCGGTCTGCACGTCATCGGTATCCTGATCGTTCTGGAGATCGTGCGCACCAGCCGGCATCTTTCTTCTGACCTGATGTGGATCTTTCTCATTATGCTCTTTCCTGTCTTCGGTACCGCGTTTTATATTATTATCGGCGCGAACCTGCTCGCCAGCCGGGAAATGAAACAGCTTGTTGACTCAACCAATTGCTGCGCCCGGTATTACAAAGAGCAGGATGACGGCGAGATCCTGCGCGAGGCCGCCGCTGTTTACCCGCTCTGCAGCGGACAGCTGCGATACCTCAGCGGTCACGCAGGCTTTCCCGTATATCGGAATATCGAGGATGGCTTTGCGTATTATCCTCTGGGCGACGACGGTTTTCCCGTTATGCTTGAGGAAATGAAGCAAGCACAGAAATTTATTTTCCTGGAATACTTTATCATTGCGCAGGGTCACATGTGGGACAGTATGCATGCGGTCCTGAAACAGAAAGCTGCAGAAGGGGTGGATGTTCGGGTAATGTATGACGACCTGGGGAGTTTCACCACCCTGCCCATGTCTTATGCCAGAACTCTTGAGCAGGAGGGCATCCGCTGTATCCCCTTCAACAGGATTTCTCCTCTTCTCAGCGCGATCATGAATCACCGCGATCATCGGAAGATCCTCGTTATCGACGGAAAGACTGCATTCTCCGGCGGAATAAATATCGCTGACGAATATATCAACCGCATCGTCCGCTTTGGCCGCTGGAAAGACAATGTGATCCGTGTCCGGGGCCAAGCCGTGTGGTCTTATACGGTCATGTTTCTCACTCACTGGCAGGCCCTTTCCAGGGAGGAGGAAGACTTTTCCCGCTTCAGAGCAGCGTCGGAACCCCTCTGCGCCGGAGTATCCGAGAACGGATATATTATTCCCTATACGGATACACCTCTCGATTACGACCACGTGGGACAGGATGTCTATATGAATATCCTGAATGGCTCCGAACGATACTGCTATATCATGACGCCCTATCTGATCCTGGATAACGAATTCGTCAATGCTCTGGGACTCGCTGCCGCGCGCGGCGTTGATGTGCGGATCATCACGCCGGGCATTCCCGATAAGAAGACCGTCTGGGGTGTAACGCGTTCCTTCTATGAATCACTGATCAGGCTGGGCGTGAGGATATACGAGTATACACCCGGCTTCGTGCACGCAAAGGTCTTCGTATCCGATGACTGTGTCGCAGCTGTCGGAACCATCAATCTGGATTACCGGAGCCTTTATCTCCACTTTGAAAATGGGACCTGCCTCATCGGTTCTAAGAAAGTTCTCGATGTAAAGGAAGATGTAGTCAATACCATAGAAGAATGCAGGGAGATCAGCGCGGCAGAAGCTAAGTTCGGCTTTTTCTTTAACCTGAAGAACGCAGTGATTCGGATATTTGCCGGGCAGCTGTAACGGGCTTGTTCTGCTCACAGTTCTCACCGCTCTGATCTGGCTTCGCTGAAACAGGGCGTCCCAAAAGGTTTGCAAAGCCTATCGGGACGCCCTGTTACAGATGTATTGAGTTAGTTGAGTTTGTTTGAGAAAGAATTTTGAAAGAAAGTTATCAATTTTAGTTATTGTGGTGTCTGTCGCTTATGTTTAATACCTCCTTTTGATGGTTTTAGTATACGGTGCCAATGTGAAAAACTCCGGAGGGGATTCCGTCGGTTTCCTGAAGTAAATTTGTCAATATCAGCACCGGAGCAACACATTTTCTTCACATTGCCCTGGCTGCTGCGCCGCCCTTCGTCCTGATCCAATTCCTGCCATTCCCCTTGTATATTTATAATCAATGTGATAGGATTTCCTTAACGGTTTCCGAGGCGGAGCCGCGAAAAACATGAGGAAAATTAAAGCAATCAAGGTACAGGTAAGGTATTTAAGGTATTTGTATGGCTATTAAAAACATTCACGATCTGGACGTGCTGGACATCTGCCGGATCTGCGACGGCGGCGGCGATATAGACGAGGAATCGCTGGATCAGGAGATGCAGGGCATCGTCCAGACCCTGCTGGATGATTATAAAAACGGCAGGGACATTGACAACATGAAGGTATTCGAACAGCCGGACCAGGACGTGGTCACGGACATCGTCGATAAGATGATGATGATCCTCTATCCCGGCTATTACCGGGAGAACATCTATCACACCCGGGATCAGCACACCAAGCTGTCCGTCCTCATAGAGGACGTCATGTACAACCTGCGCAAGCAGATCGAGGTAGCGCTTCTCTACGATCCGGAATACGCAGATTCCAAGAAGATCGTCCGCAAGCGGGCCGCCCAGAAGATCTGTCTGGACTATTTCCGTCAGATCCCCAAGATCCGCGCCTATCTGGACACGGATATCCAGGCTGCATTCGACGGCGATCCCGCGGCAACTGGCACCGATGAGATCATTCTGGCTTATCCCGGCCTGCTGGCAATCACCATCTACCGCATTGCCCATGAGCTGCATCTGCTCAAAGTGCCCCTCATCCCCCGCATGATGTCAGAGTATGCCCACCGGATCACCGGCGTAGATATCCACCCGGCGGCGACCATCGGCAGATACTTTTTCATCGACCACGCCACCGGCGTCGTTGTAGGCTCCACATCCATCATCGGGGAGCATGTCAAGGTATACCAGGGCGTCACCATCGGCGCGCTGTCCACCAAGGCAGGCCACGCGGCCCACGGCACCAAGCGCCACCCGACCATAGAGGACAACGTCACCCTGTATTCCGGCGCTTCCGTCCTGGGAGGCAATACTGTCATCGGTGAGGGAACCGTCATCGGAGGCAATGCCTTTGTGACCAAGTCCGTAGCACCTCACTCCACGGTTACCATCAAGACCCACGAGATGCAGTACAACCAGGCAGAGCATCATACAGAAGAGAAAGAACTGGAGCAGGACGAGACCTGGTTCTATGTAATTTAGGAACAAAGTCCCGACCGGTCCGCAGAACGCAGGGGAGCCGCCTCACTGGTTTGAGGCGGCTCCCTTTATATTGCCATAATACGTTCTCTGATATTTCTCAGTCCAGCTTTTCCCTTCTCGCTTCCTGATCCAGGACCTTCACTTCGTCAAATGTCCGGACGATCTCCTCCGAAGGCGGCGCTGTCAGCAGACTGACGACGATAATTGCGATGGAACTTACGATAAACGCCGGCAGCAGCTCATAGATAGCAAACAGTCCGCCCAGCTTCGCGATGCCGAACTTCCAGATAAATACCGTAGCTCCGCCGCAGACAACGCCGGCGATGGCGCCGGGCAGGTTCGTCCTGCGCCAGAACAGGGAGAACAGCGTCAGCGCCGCGAAGGATCCGCCGAATCCCGCCCAGGCGAAGCTTACGATGCGGAATACGGAACTGTTGGGATCCCATGCGAAGAAAATAGACACGAGCGCCACGCATAACACGGTAATACGTGCAGCGCGGATCTTCCCCCTTTCTGCTTTTGCTTTCTCTTCTGCGGACACATCCGTCCGATTCCACAGGAATCTGCCCAGGATATTCTCCGATACGCTGGACGCCGCCGCCAGCATCTGGGAATCCGATGTAGACATGGTCGATGCCAGGATACCGGACAGGATCACGCCTGCTATAAATGCCCATGCCGGATTGATGTGAGCCAGAGCAGCGGCGATGTAGACGATAATCCGCTCCGGGTCAAAATGCCCGGAACTGACCAGTCCGGCCTTTGTTACATAAGAGAAGCCGATCACACCGATGAGAATGGCGACTGCCATGGATATCACGACCCAGACCACGGCGATCCGGCGGCTGACCACCAGTTTCCGCTCATCCTCGATCGCCATGAACCGCAGCAGGATGTGAGGCATGCCGAAGTAGCCGAGGCCCCAGGCCATGGTGGAAGCAATGGCAAGACCGCTGTAGGATCCGTTCCCCGTCAGGCTGAAATAGCCGTTCACCGCACCGGAAGCATTGTCCATGGCTGCGCCGAAGCTGCCTGCCGCGTCGATGCCGAAGCCGATGACCACGAACAAAGCCAGTGTCATGATAATGCTCTGGATAAAGTCTGTCGTTGACGCTGCCAGGAACCCTCCCAGCACCGTATACACTGCCACGACGATAGCTCCCACAACCATTGCCGCGTGATAATCCACGCCGAACAGGCTGTTGAACAGTTTGCCTATGGAAGCAAATCCTGAAGCAGTATAGGGTACGAAGAATACGATGATGATGACCGCGCTGATTACGCAGAGCACACCCTTCTCGTCGCCGTAGCGGTTGGAATAGAAGTCCGGAATAGTGAACGCATGGATCTTCTCTGAATAAAGGCGGATAGGCTTGGCCACGATCAGCCAGTTCAGGTATGTGCCCACCGCCAGTCCGATGGCGGTCCACGTTGCCTCGGCGAAGCTGCCGTTCAGTCCCGTGAGTCCCGCCAGCGCCACACCGGGAAGACCCATGAGGAGCCAGCTGGACATGTCCGAAGCCTCGGCGCTCATGGCCGTAACCATGGGGCCCAGCCGCCTGCCGCCCAGATAGAAGTCATCTGTGGATTTATTCTTGTTCGTGAAATAGAAACCGATTCCAACAATTGCGACCATGTAAACGACGATCGCAATAATAATCATTGCATTTGTCATAAACTCTTTACATCCTTTTTATGTTTGCTTTTATCGTTTGAACTATTATTGTATCATGTTATAATCGAATTGTTAAGACCTTTCGCTCTTTAACACAGAAAGGAACTGTCAGTGAATACTAAAATATATATGGTAAGACACGGAGAGACCCCCTGGAACATCAACGGCAGGTTTCAGGGCAGCTCTGATATCCCCCTCAACGACAAAGGCCGGGAGCAGGCAGGTTTCGCCCGGGACGCCCTTGCCGGCGTCCATTTTGACGCCGTCTATGCAAGCCCCCTCAAACGGGCCATGGAAACCGCACAGATCATCTGCCAGCCCCATCCCGGCCTGACAATCATCCCGGAACCCGGTTTTCGGGAGCAGTCCGTAGGCACATGGGAGGGACACACCTTCGATGAGCTGGAAGCGGAGCATCCCGGCTGCAAGGAGATGTGGCTGGACACGCCCGCTCAGATGACATTTCCCGAAGGCGAGCGGCTGGCGGAAGTGCAGCTGCGAGCCCTGTCCGCATTCCTCCGCGTCGCGGACAGCCACCCGGGTCAGACATTGCTGATCGTCTCCCACATGGTCTGCCTCAGCACCATGCTGGACGCCTTCGGCGGCGTGACTCTGGACGATATCTGGCTACATCCCATCGCCAACGCCGGCATAAACATCGTGGAAGTCGCATCCTCTTCCTCCTCTGACAAAGCCCCAGCCGGCCTCCCTTCCGACCTCCGGGATCTGGTAAACCGTACGGAAATACTGGAGTGGAACCATGACGAACATCTTCCGGAGGAATACCGCCGCAAGCCGGCAGCCAGCATCCGGCGGATCCAGGAACTGCGGGAAGCGAAAGCGGAACAGAAATAACCGGATGACAGCCGGTCAGGCCTTTGTTCCCCGTTGACACAGCCCCCGGCGGACCTTAGACTTTTCTCAGGAGGAAATACCTAATGAACGAAGAAAACAGAATCGCTCTGCTCATTGACGCGGAGAACATTTCCGCGCAATATGCAGACTATATCATAGACGAGGTGTCCAACTACGGAACCTGCTCCTACAAGCGGATCTACGGCAGCTGGAACCGCATCGTCAAGACCAAGTGGGAGTCCGAGATCAACAAGAATTCTCTGAAGCCCATGATGCTCATAAACAACACCCGGGGCAAGAACGCCACAGACTCCGCCCTGATCATCGACGCCATGGACATCCTGTATACCGGGAACGTGGACGGCTTCTGCATCGTCTCTTCCGACAGCGATTACACGTCCCTGGCCCGCCGCCTCATGGAGGCCGGCAAGATGGTCATCGGCATGGGCGAGTCCGACAAGGCGACAGAAGCGTTGGAAAATGCCTACGATAAGTTCGTCTACATCGATGTGCTGGCCAAGCAGGCAGAAGAAGAACGCCTGGCTGAGGAGAAAGCCGCAGCCGCCAAAGCCGCGAAGGAAAAGGAGAAGGCCAGTCAGTCCAAGTCCTCTTCTCGTTCTACCGCCTCTGCCTCCGCCTCCGGCGCGGCAGGCTCCGCCTCCGGCAGCGGCCGCAAGAGCGACGGGAACCTGCCCAGCAAGAAGACGCTGGAGAACCGCATCAAGCAGATCATCATGGAGAACGATGACAAGAGCAAACCCACAGATCTGGGGCAGATCGGCAACGAGCTGAACAAGACGTTCCGTAACTTCGACGTCCGCTACTACTCCCGCAAGGGCGGCAAGCAGTATAAGTATCTGAAGGAATTCGTCAGCGATATCCGGGGACTGCAGCTGGATGACACCACGGAAAACCGCATATACGTCAGCATCAAGAAGAAATCACTGGACAGGCTGTGACAGAGCATCCTGCGGCACATAAGCCGCTGCGCAGAACCCAAAAGTTCGAAAATTACGAATATAAAATTCCTGTTGACAGCGGGTAATATCGGTGTTAATATATTCATTGTTCCGAGCGACAAGCGCGAACAACTGAATATGCACCATTAGCTCAGCTGGGAGAGCACCTGACTCTTAATCAGGGTGTCGAGGGTTCGATCCCCTCATGGTGTACCATATCAAATCGAGAGTGCCATTGGTACTCTCGATTTGATATATGCGCTTATATTCGAGGGGATCGAACCCGAGAGGGCATCAGCGTCAATGAGAACGTCCTGCGGACGTTCGAATAGCTGATGGTCGAAGCGAGCCTGCGGAGAGGCTCGCGAGAGACTTCAGCTGCGCGGAGCGCAGCGTGATCCCCTCATGGTGTACCAAGAGCCTTGAAATTTCAATGATTTCAAGGCTTCTTTATTTCTTAAAATCTGTGGCTCTGATGCGAGTTATCACTTTTTTATCACGCTGCAGTGTTTGTTGCATAATATAAATACCGAAAGTTGCAATTCAAAAATGGAGAAGGTTGCATCTCCATTTTGGAGAAAGTTGCAAGTTT
>OMXT01000092.1 GCA_900315125.1 uncultured Eubacteriales bacterium | reverse complement strand
TATGGAAAAACCCAAAAGCCCCTGCAAATACAAGCTAAGAAAAGATCTTTCAAGATAAATCAAGGTAGTTTATTTGACACTACCGCCGTTTGCAAGGGAGTGAGACAATGAAACTTAACAAGAGGACAGCGTACATAGCGCTGACATTTTCTATCATCTTTGAACAGGTGGGAACGGGACTGCTGGGAGCAGCGGATGGCTTTACACAGCTGAAACCGACGATCCTGCTGATCCTGGCGTATATCGTATCCTATTACCTGTTTTCCAAGGCGCTTGAGCTCATAAACCTCAGTGTTTCTTACGCGACCTGGACAGCGGCGGGCACAGTCTGCGCTGCTGTGGTCGGCTATCTCGCCTATCACGAGGTGATTTCTGTGATCGGATGGATTGCCATCATCATCATGTGCACGGGAATCGTGATACTCAACGTGTTCGGATCGGTTCCGGAGGACACGGAGACGGAAGGGGGGAATCACTGATGTCAGCACTGACTGCCTACATATATATGGCGATTTCCGTCGCAAGCGAGATCACCGCCACATCGACGCTGCCGGCGACGAAGGGATTTACTAAGCTTAAGCCCAGCATCGTATGCATCATCGGTTATATCATCTGCTTTTACTGTCTCGGCATGTCACTGGAATATCTGGACTTGGGCGTTGCCTACGGAACCTGGGGCGCGGTGGGCACAGCAATCACGCCGGCTCTTGGATATATTTTCTATAAACAGAAAACCAGCCGTCTGGGGCTGATCGGTGTTGTGCTGATCATCATCGGCGTGGTCATGCTGAATGTGTACGGGTGATAACAAAGCCCTGGCTGCGGGGCAGTCCTGCAGGTCCGGCAAGTCTGGGCCATTGAGAAATTAACATGTCTGCCATTGCGAGAGGATGTGCTCCTATGCTACAGGGAGCGCGGCGACCTCTCGCTTTTTACTTAGTCGACAGACTGGTTCGAACTGTATCACCTATAATCGGGTTTTATGTGTTATATTAAATACAGAACATTGTTAAATTCGGCAGGCTTCAGGAGGTGGACACATGATTCGAATGATAAAGGGCGACATAACGAAAGTAAACGACGTAGACGCCATCGTAAACGCGGCCAATTCTTCGCTCCTTGGCGGCGGGGGTGTGGACGGGGCCATACACAGGGCGGCGGGACGTCAGCTGCTGGAGGAATGCAGGACTCTGGGCGGGTGTCCGACCGGTGAGGCTAAGATTACCGGAGCGTATAATCTGCCCTGCAAGTATGTGATTCACACCGTCGGTCCCATATGGAGGGGAGGTATGCACGGAGAAGAGGAGAAGCTCGCATCCTGCTACAGAAATTCCCTGAAACTGGCTGCGGAAAATAACATTCGAAGAATCGCTTTCCCCTCTGTCTCTACAGGTGTCTATCATTTCCCTCTGCAGCGGGCGGCAGAGATTGCAGTTACTGAGGCGGAGAGATTCCAGGAATCCCATCCGGACGCCTTCGATCTGATAGAATGGGTCCTGTTTGATGACCGCACGCTGGCGGCGTATCAGGCACAGATATGACGGAAAGAAGCCACAGAAACCAAGGCAGGTAAGTAATGAACGATCTGATGCATGATGTGAAGCTGCAGATACACACGTGCGGCAGGGACTATTCACTGATGACTCATGATAATTACGGATACGACCCGACGCCCTACAGCGTCCTGGTCAGACTGGCGGACAGCGGGCTGATCGGGCCGGAGGATGTCCTGGTAGACTTCGGCTGCGGCAGGGGTCGGGTGGGCTTTTACATGCACAGCCGTACCGGCTGCCGAACCATTGGCGTGGACTGCAGCAGCAAGAGGATCGCGGAGGCGGAGAAAAACCTGCAGCATTACGGGAACAAAGGCAATATAAGCTTTGTTCAGGCGAATGCGGAGCAGTACGATCCCAGGGAAGCAAACTGCTTTTATTTTTTCAATCCATTCTCCCCGCTGGTCTTCCGGAAGGTCCTTGATAATATTTCAAGAGCCCGACAGGAGACCGGCAAGGACATGAGAATCTTCTTTTACTACACCAGCCACGAATACAGAGCGTACTTTCTTCACGAGGAGCGTCTGGAGCAGATCGACAGGATCGAATGCACCGACGCAAAGCGCTGGGACAGGACAGTTTACCAGATCCTTGTTTTCTCCGTTCGGTGAGCCGGTTCCCATTCTGCTGTTATATGTTACAGCTCTGACAGTATATCATACATGTCTCCGTCGATGCAGATGGATCGGTCCCGGATCTGGTCCGGCGCAAGGGCCTCCCCCTTATTCAGGCAGGCATATACGGCATTTGGGTACGCATATGTCATCTGCCAGAAGGGATACTTAATGATACCCGGGGTAATGTATTCGTTGCACACCAAACTCCCCGATTTCCCCGGATAATCACTCGTTTCCCGGGTTTTCACCTTCCTCATAGACC
>OMXT01000078.1 GCA_900315125.1 uncultured Eubacteriales bacterium | reverse complement strand
TCGTAGACAACGGAATCACTCAGAAGAACCAAATTATCAGAATTGCTTGAATTCTAATTTACACACAAAAAAGGACTTGACCCGATCTCTCTGTAAAAGGAGATTAACTGCCACCAGATTCACCAGTACGTTATACACCCTCTCCACAAATCACCAGAGAATTCACTATATTATCTTGCATTATTTAGCCGTACGGCTTATTATTATAAAAACGGATACAAATATAGCCGTTCGGCTATATTAACGCAGCATCATTTAGTGCCAAATCAATTAACACAAAAAGCAGCAAAAGGAAACCTAAAATGAAAATCACCGATTCGAAATCCTTTGGCCAGGCTTTAAGGAAACGCCGGAAGGAACTGAATTACACCCAGGCTTTCATCGCAGAAAACACCGGATTCAGCGTCAGTTTCATTTCCGACCTGGAGCGGGGGAAGAAGACCTGTGAACTGGGAAAAGCTATTTTCCTCGCCAACCTGCTTGGCCTGGATATAATAATAAAAGAAAGATAATATGATTTACGTAATGATCGCTATTGGCTTTGTAACTGCATACATCAACGGCATGCACGACGGAGGCACGGTGGTGGCAACCAGCGTCACCGCCCGGATCATGGCGCCCCGGGCAGCTGTGGTCTGGTCCGGCATCTGCAACTTCATCGGCGGCGTGACGCTGGGCACGGCAGTGGCTTATACTGTCGGAGCGGACATGATCGACGCGGACCGGATCCTGGGAGCAGGGGAGAGAGCCGCCTGTCTCTTCATCATCGCCGCATTCCTCGGCAGCATGGCCTGGAACATCGTGACATGGATCGTCAAACTCCCTTCCAGCGCCTCCCATTCCCTCATGGGCTCTCTGGTGGGCTGCATGGTCTGCGCCTGCGGCGCCGGCGCTGTCCACTGGAATGCGTTTATGATCAAGGTCGTGGCTGCCATGGTGCTTTCACCGGTCCTGGGCTTTGTGTTCGGCTGGGTGCTGCAGAAGCTGGAACAAAGGCTCCTTCGCCGGGCTACCATGGTATGGGATCGCCGGATCCGCATCCTGGATATCGTAACGACCATGTTCGTCTCCCTGACCCACGGCAGCAACGACGCCCAGAAGGTCATCGGCCTGACCGCTATCGGAATCTGCGCCGCCAGAGGCACCGGCCTTTCCATGGACCTCTGGCTCATCATCATGATGAGCGCCGGCATCGCTCTGGGGACCATGACCGGCGGGTTCAACATGATCGGGACTCTGGGCAGGGGAATCGTCAAGATGAACGTGGACCGTTCTTTCACATCCCATCTTTCGGCAGCTGCAGTCATGGAGATTGCCAACGTACTTGGCCTGCCCGTCAGTTCCACCCAGGTTCTGACCGGCACGGTCATCGGCGTAGGCACAGAAGACCGTCCAAGATCAGTGAACTGGGGCATACTGAAAAATATCGCTGCGTCCTGGATCCTGATGCTGCCCGCATCCGGGCTCATGGGCTATCTGGTGTATTTCGGGCTGAGCAGGGCTTTGTTGTAAAAGGAGATTCCTATGGATAAGAAGAAATCGTTTTTTAAGAAAGAGGAAAAGCCGAATTTCCACTCTATGCTGCTGAATCAGTGTGAGGAAGCGGAGGATGCGGTCTCGCTGCTGATGGAATTTATGGACGCGCCCGATGACCGCGCGCTGGCGGACCAGATCCGGGGTACGGAACATCTGGGAGATGAAAAACAGCGCAAACTGATCGCCTATTTGGAGGAGTCCTTTATTACACCGGTGTCCCGGCATTATCTTTTTAATCTTTCCCGGGTCATCGACGATGTGACCGATAAGATTAATGATATCAAGGACTTTATTCTGTATTTTGACTATAGGGCAGGGGATACGGACAGGGAAATGATCGGTCTCTGCCGTGACTCCATTTACCGCATCTATGACGCGGTGCAGGTCTGGGATGAGGATGAAGAAGATTTCTGGCGCAGCGTCCGCATCGCCAAAAAGAATGAGAACCTGGTGCGGCGGCTCTACTGGGAAAATATTAAGAAAATTACCGAAGAGGATGACTTGCGGAACATCATCGTCACGAGGGAATTCAGCAGGGACCTGGATTCCCTTGCCGATAAGATTGGAAAAGCCGCAGACCGGCTCAGCGACCTGAAGATCAAGTCCATTAAATAAACTGCCGTAAGGCGATTTATGATATTCTGTTATCTGCGCTGGTTCCCAGTTTCCCGTCTCTCACAGCGACGACCACCTCGGTCCGGCTCGCCATATTCATCTTCCGAAGGACATTATGGATATGAGTCTTGACCGTGCTCTCGCTGATATCCAGTTCCTCTGCGATCTGAGCATTATTCCTTCCCTCGCAGAGCAGAAGGGCGATCTGTTTTTCTCTTGGCGTCAGCCCGCAGTCCTCTGCCATCCGGTCCAGATTGCCGCGCATCATTTCTCCGCTGTCTTCTGCAGCCCGCGGTTCATACATGCTGCCTCGGATCAGATTATAAACAATATGGAAATTGATAAACAGAATGGCCAGGCCCGCCGCATTGCTGAGATAGATCATGAGAAGACCCATCCCATTATCCTCCATGATCCGCAGCAGCACCCGTAGGACAAGGAGAACAGAGATTGCGGAGAAGCCGTTACAAAGCCTGCGCCGCCTTTTTACGATATCTGGATCTGTATTCTGTCCTTCTTCAGAACGCAGAAGGCGGATATACCGCATGTTTTCTTCCAGGAGCAAAGCCCCGCTCAACAGGAGCACCCCCCACATCTGCCAGACATATTCCGCTCCTCTTATCATGATAAAAACGAAGATAATAAGACAGAGAACAGACAGCGTCCGCATGAGATTCCTCCGCCAGCTGTCTGTTTCCGCGGTCTGCAGATTCCGGCAGAAAAGCATGATGCAGCAGATGGACAGGATGATCTCGCTGGCAGGGAACACATAACCAGCCGAATAGACCCGCTCCGGCAGAAGTTCTTCCGACATCATCTCAGAATTATAGATCACGATGCTGTACACAGCGTCCAGTGAACCGATAACCAGAAATGCGCCGTAATAACGGTTCCGGGATCCTGACAGGAAATAAATCACGTCCCTGTACGTCTCCGGCAGCCCTTTCTGCCAGACAGCATACAGCACAGCCGTCGCCATGACCAGAGCCAGGGCGACAGAATAAAGAACAAGTATAAAAATGCTCATAGAACAGTTACTCTTTCCTTAAGTATTTCATCGTCTCGATTATTTTAACATATTCTGGTATTAAAAAAAACTCCAAAAAAGAACTGCGTTCCGCCGGCTGGCGGAACACAGAACAGTTCTCTTTCAGCATGTGATTTGATTGATCATACTCGTGCGCAGTATCAATATGCTGTATGGATTTCTGGCTTATGCCTGAGCTGCTTCCAGAGCCTCTTCCTGCTCTCTCTTGCGCTCTTCCAGGATCTTAGCATACTGCTCGTCGGTCATCTTCTCCATGGTGATTCCTGTGAATCCGTAGAAGATGGATACCAGCGGGTTGATCCAGTTCAGGAATGCCCAGCGTCCATAGCCTCCGCCCGGGCCGCCCCAGGTCTTGACTGTCAGGAATGTCTGCATGGTAGCGCCGCATGTATTCCACGGTACCAGGCAGGATGTGATCGTTCCTGCGTCCTCCAGGCATCTGGACAGGTTCTTCGGTGCAAGCTTGCGGTCCTCGAACGCTGTCTTGTACATTCTTCCCGGAAGTACGATGGACAGATACTGGTCTCCTGCGATGATGTTCATGAAGATGCAGGTCAGGATCGTTGCGGTAACCAGTCCGCCGGTTCCCTTGGCGATCTTCAGCATGGCCTCAGCGATCGCTCCCAGCTGTCCGGAAGCATCCATGACGCCTCCGAAACACATCGCGCAGAGGATCAGGTTGATGGTCCACATCATGGAGTTCATTCCGCCTCTGGTAAGAAGGTCTACGATCTGAGGCATTACGCTGTCCGGATCGCTGAACTCAAATCCATAGTGCAGGTAATTGGGCCATTCTGCGAGGGTTACGCCGTTGAAGATGGATCCGAAGATGCATCCCAGTGCAGTACCGCCGATCAGTCCCGGAATAGCCGGTGTCTTCAGCGCTACGATCGCGATTACGACGCAGGGCGGGATCAGCAGCCAGAGGTTGATGTTGAAGTTGTCTGTCAGAGCCTTCTGCATCTCTGTTACAGCACTCATATCTACTTCCTTGTTGTTTACCTTGAATCCGAGGATCAGGTAAATAACGAGGGCGATACAGATGGACGGTGTTACAGTAAAGACCATGTGTCTGATGTGATCGAACAGGGTGGAACCTGCCATAGCAGGAGCCAGGTTCGTAGTATCAGACAGCGGTGACATCTTGTCTCCAAAATAAGCGCCGGATACAACAGCGCCTGCTGTCATAGCCGGATTGACGCCCAGGCCGGCGCCTACACCGATCAGAGCGATTCCGATAGTACCTGCTGTGGTCCAGGAAGAACCGGTAGCAAGGGCTACGATCATACAGAGGATACATCCTGCGAACAGGAAAATGCTCGGTTTCAGGATCATCAGTCCATAATAGATCATTGCGGGTACTACACCTGCAGCGATCCAGGAACCGATCAGACATCCTACAACTGCGAGGATCAGGATCGCCTGCATGGATCTGTTGATGGATGCCAGGATACCTGCCTCAAGGAAGGACCATTTATAGCCGTTGAGAATAGCAATGATTGAAGCAAAGATTGCCGAACAGATAAGTGCGATATGTACTTCGCCGTAATCGCATGCCCAGGCCTTGCCAAAAATCATGCCGAACACGCCGAGGCAGTACATCAGGGCAATTATTGTAAATAAAATTGACAAGAATGCCTGCCACAAAGGAATTTTTCTACCCATAATTAACTCCTTACATAATAGATGATTAAATTGTGAACAGATCGCGCTGTCCCCACAGCAGGATCTGTTTCTGTTTCTTCTGCATACGTATCTCCCGGTGTGCGCTCACCTTTCGGAGATCTGCTGCAGAAATGCCCAAATCATTTCAGGCTGTTCGCATGCTGAAATATAGATTAATAATATCAAAATTTCGATAATTCCACAATAGGCAAAAAGTTCTATTTATCACAAAAAAATAACTCAACCAAAAGGTTGAGATTTATAAACGTTGAAATTTCAACAATGCTTAAGATACAGCCCAATTCAGGATTTTTTTAGGTACATTCAATTTCTCTGAATTCTTCGTATATTATCCCACAAAAAACGAGTATTTTATGTTCCTGTCCCCAAAACTCTGACGCAGAATCATAAAGACGCCGGCACCGCCGGTTATTCTGACCGGTGCAGTTCCTCCCGGAACTTCTTTACGATGTTCCTCTCTGCCCGGCTGATGGTCATCTGGGAAACGCCAAGGGTCTTCGCAATATCTGACTGGGAACGGTTATAGATAAAACGCTCTCTGAAGATATACCGGTTCTGCTCACTGAGCTCATCCATGACCTTATCGATGATCTCACCGATCTCTACACCTTCAAATCCCTTGTCATCGAACCCGGTATACCGCTCGAGAAAGGCGCTCTCTCCGTCTTCTCCCGCATCCTCGAATGTCTTGTCGAGGGAATAGGTCCCGTATGCCTGAGAACTCTCCAGCGCCTCGATGATCTGCTCTTCCGGAAGATCGGTCTCCTTGGCGATTTCTTCCACGGTAGGGTTCCGGTGATTTCTGAGATAAAGCTCATCTCTCGCCGCTGTGACCTTCTGGGAGATCTCCTTAAGACGGCGGGGCACCTTGAGGCTCCACTGCTTGTCCCGGAAATACTTCTTGATCTCGCCGAGAATGGTGGGCGTGGCAAAGGAACTGAACTCGTATCCCTTGGACGGGTCGAACCGTTCCACTGCCTGAACGAGGGCCAGAGCGCCGACCTGGTAAAGATCGTCATAATCCACACCCTTATTCAGGTACTTGCGGATCAGAATATCTACCATGTACAGGTGATCTTCTACCAGTTTATTTCTCTTTTCAATTGTAGGATGCTCCTTGTATTCCCGGAACTGATCCAAATCTGTCATTTTCTCTTTACCATCTTGATCTGCTTGCGGCCGTCCTCTGCTCTGCCAAACTCAACATCGCTCATCAGTGATTCTATCACATAGATGCCCAGATCTCCTTCACTTGGACAATTATGACACGGAGCGCATGTTTTGGCAAGGGTGTGCTGGTCGCAGTCATCCTTGACGCGGATCTCTATATAGCCCGGAGCCACATTGCATTCTACCTCATATTTATCGCTGAAACCCTTGTAACCGTGGCAGGAAATATTCTTGCATGCCTCGCATACCGAGGTCTTCATATCCTCTACCGCTTCCAGGTCGAATCCCGCAGTCGCTGCAATAGAGCTGATCGCCAGCCGCACCATAGTCAGGTATTCCGGTTTGCCGGGAATGATGAATTTCAGATTATCCATTCTTTTCTCCTTATCAATAAGTCATCTGTGCTTTCTGTGCACAGATGACTTATACCCTGATTTCCCGAACTTAAAATATCACTGACTAACTTTCATTTCTTCTGTTATTCTGATTCAGAAGGAGCTTCTTCCTCCTCATTATCCTCTTCATCTTCTTCATTTATGACCCGGGCCATGGAGACGATCTTGCTGTCGTCTTCCACCTTCATGATCCTTACGCCCTGAGTCGACCGGCCCAGCTCCGAGACCTCGTCTGCCCGTATGCGTATTATGATGCCGTCGGAATTGATCAGCAGGATCTCATCATCTTCTTTCACCGTCAGCGCGCCGATCAGAAGACCTGTCTTGTCGAACCTTGTCTTATCATAGGTCAGAAGACCCTTGCCGCCTCTTGCCTGTACCTTGTATTCACTGAGATCCGTTCTCTTGCCGAATCCGTTTTCTGTTACGACCAGGAGCTTCCGGTCATCTTCCACAAGGCACATGGATACGACCTCGTCATCTTCGTCGAGGGTGATAGCCCGAACACCGCCGGCGATCCGGCCCATGGGCCGCACATCTTCTTCGGAGAAGCAGATGCATTTTCCTCTTTTGGTCACGATCAGCAGGTGATCGTGGCCGTTTGTCTGCAGAACGTCGATAAGCTGATCCTCTTCCTTCAGCTTGATGGCAATAATACCTGTGGAACGGCTGGTATTGTATTCTGCGATGGGCGTCTTCTTTATCGTTCCGTCCCTTGTAACCATGACAAGATACTTGTCTTCCTCAAAGTTCCTCACCGGAATGAGGGCAGTGATCCGCTCGCCCTGGAGGAGGTTCAGGAAGTTGACTGCCGGCGTTCCCCGGGCAGTCCTCGATGCCTCGGGGATCTCAAAGGCCCGCAGTCTGTGTGCCTTGCCTGTGTTTGTGAAGAACATCATCTGATCGTGGGTCGATGTGATGATGAGGTCTTTTACAAAATCATTATCTCTGGTTGTTATGCCGGTTATGCCCTTGCCCCCGCGGCGCTGCGCTTTATAGGTGTCTGCCGGTACGCGCTTGATATACCCCAGATGAGTCAGGGTGATGGCGACCTGCTCTTCTTCGATCAGGTCTTCATCCTCCAGCTCGTCCGCGTCGGCGGCCAGCTTGGTCCTTCTGGGATCGGACCATTTTTCCTTTATCTCGAGAAGCTCTGTCTTGATGACGTTCATCAGGACGCTCTCGTCTGCCAGTATCGTCTTGTAGTAAGCGATGCGCTCCATGAGTTCCTTGTACTCGTTCTCGATCTTCTCCCGTTCCAGTCCCTGCAGGCGGGCAAGCCTCATGTCGAGGATAGCCTGGGCCTGGATCTCAGAAAGACCGAAGCGGTCCATCAGCCGCTGTCTGGCGTCGTTATAGGAATTTCTTATGATATGGATGATCTCATCGATGTTGTCCAGGGCGATCCGCAGTCCTTCCAGGATGTGAGCCCGCGCTTCTGCCTTGGCCAGGTCGAACCGGGTCCGGCGAGTCACGACCTCTTTCTGGAACTTGATATATTCGTCCAGAATCTGATAGAGGTTCAGGACCTTCGGCTCGCCGTTGACCAGAGCCAGCATGATGCAGCTGAAATTATCCTGCAGCTGGGTGTGCTTGTACAGCTGGTTCAGCGTGACCTGGGGATTGGCGTCTCTCTTCAGTTCTATGACGATCCGCATGCCCTCACGGCTGGATTCATCACGGATATCGGAAATGCCCTCGATCTTCTTTTCCTTGATCAGTTCGGCGATCTTGGCGATGAGCCGGGCTTTGTTCACGGCGTAGGGAATCTCAGTGACGATGATCTGCATCCGTCCCCGGGACGTCTCTTCTATGTTGCATATAGCGCGGACCTTGATCTTGCCCGTACCTGTGCGGTAAGCCTCCCGGATTCCTGATTTACCGAGGATCTGTGCGCCAGTGGGAAAGTCCGGTCCCTTGACGTATTTCATCAACTCGTCTATGGTCACATCCGGATCCTCTATGATCTTGACCGTCGCATCGATGACCTCTCCCAGGTTATGGGGCGGAATGGACGTAGCCATACCTACGGCGATACCGTTGGAACCGTTGACCAGCAGGTTCGGATAGCGGGAGGGGAGGACCACCGGTTCCTTTTCCTCGCCGTCGAAGTTCGACATAAAATCTACGGTATCTTTCTCGATATCCCGCAGCATCTGCAGGGAGAACTGGCTCATCCTTGCTTCAGTATAACGCTGGGCAGCAGCGCTGTCTCCGTCGATGGAACCAAAGTTGCCGTGGCCATCCACCAGAGGATATCTCATAGAGAAATCCTGAGCCATACGAACCATCGCATCGTAAATAGACGAATCGCCGTGAGGGTGATATTTACCCATGACTTCGCCCACGATACGCGCCGACTTCTTGTAGGGCTTATCGGGGGTCACACCCAGCTGGGACATGCCGTACAGGATCCGGCGGTGGACCGGCTTCATCCCGTCCCGGACGTCCGGAAGGGCTCTTCCGACGATAACGCTCATGGCGTAATCGATATAGGAATTCTTCATCTCGTCATGGATCTCATGACTGATGATATGTGTATCTTCGTTGAAATTATCTTTATCCAAGTCTGGTCCTTTCTTTCTTCAGCCTAAATGTCCAGTGTAGCGTACTTGGCGTTTTCCTCTATAAACTTCTTCCGGGGCGGTACCTTGTCGCCCATCAGAGTGGTGAAAATCTCATCAGCAGCGGCGCTGTCCTCCACGGTGATCTGGATCATCGTCCGGTGATTATAGTCCATGGTGGTCTCCCACAGCTGGTTGAAGTCCATCTCTCCAAGACCCTTGTAACGCTGGATCTCGACCTTGCCGGGCAGATCTTCTATATCCGCCAGAAGCTTCTCCTGCTCCCGGTCGGAATAGGTGTACCATGTCTTCTTCCCCTTCTGCACACGGAAAAGGGGAGGCTGGGCCGCATAGACATAACCGCCCTCCACGAGGGGCGTCATGTAGCGGTAGAAGAACGTCAGGAGCAAAGTCCTGATGTGGGCGCCGTCTACATCCGCATCGGTCATGATAATGATCTTATGATATCTCAGTTTGGTAATGTCAAACTCATCGCCGATGCCGCAGCCGAAGGCGGTGATCATGTTCTTGATTTCCTCCGAGTTCAGCATCTTGTCCTGGCGGGCCTTCTCCACGTTCAGGATCTTACCGCGGAGCGGCAGGACCGCCTGGCGTTTCCGGTCTCTTCCCTGTTTGGCGCTGCCGCCTGCGGAATCTCCCTCTACCAGGAAAATCTCAGAAAGAGCAGGATCCTTCTCTGAGCAGTCTGCCAGTTTGCCGGGCAGGGACAGTCCCTGGAGCGCCGTCTGCCGCCGAACGAGGGCCCTCGCCTTGCGGGCAGCTTCTCTCGCCCGGGACGCGCTGAGACATTTATTCAGGATTGCCTGGGCCTGCTTGGGATTTTCTTCAAGGAATGCCATCAGGTTCTGGGCCATGTTCGTTTCAACAAAGCCCCGCATCTCGCTGTTTCCCAGCTTGGTCTTGGTCTGCCCTTCAAACTGGGGTTCTTCCAGTTTGACAGAGATGACTGCCGTCAGTCCCTCTCTGACATCCTCGCCGGAAAGAGATTCACTTTCCTTGATAAATTTATTCTTGCGGGCGTAGTCATTCATGACGCGGGTCAGCGCGGACTTGAACCCAGCCAGATGGGCGCCTCCTTCTGTCGTATTGATATTATTGGCATAGGAAAGAAGAAGCTCGTTATACCGGTCAGTATACTGCATGGCTACTTCTACTTCCTGATTCTTATCCACATATTCAAAATAGAAAATATCCGGATGAATGGGATCTTTATTGGTATTCAGGTGCTTGACGAATTCTCTGATTCCTCCCTCGTAATGGAAGGACTCTTTCTTCTCATGTCCCGGACGCTTATCCTCCAGGGAGATCCGGAGGCCCTTGGTCAGGAATGCCATCTCCCGGAGACGGTGCATCAGAACGTCATAGTCGAATTCTGTCTCCTCAAAAATTTCCGGATCCGGCCAGAACGTAGTTTTAGAACCAGTATGGCTGGACTCTCCTACAACGCTCAGCTTCTTGATCGTCTTGCCCCGGCTGAACTCGATCTCATAGGTCTTGCCGTTGCGGTTGATCTCTACGATCATGCGTGTGGAAAGAGCATTGACGACAGATGCTCCTACGCCGTGAAGTCCTCCGGATACCTTATATCCTCCGCCGCCGAACTTGCCTCCGGCGTGGAGTACCGTGTGGATGACCTCTACCGCAGGGATCTTCATCTTAGGATGCTCGTCCACCGGCATTCCCCTGCCGTCATCCACGACGGTGACGGAGTTATCCTCATTGATCGTTACCTGTATGTGTTTGCAGAATCCTGCCAGCGCCTCATCCACGCTGTTGTCTACGATCTCATAAACAAGATGATGCAGTCCTCTGGGACCTGTTGTTCCGATATACATGCCCGGGCGCTTACGCACCGCCTCAAATCCCTCAAGTACCTGAATCTGACTTGCGTTGTACTGGCTGCCTGGCTTCTCTGTTACGCTCATTTAATCCCACCTTTTCCAAAAAATCAGATGTTTATCTGATCCAGTTTATCTGTTATTTTCGTCTGTTTTCAATCCCTTAAATTATACAATAAAACAGGCGATTTGACAACTGCAAACCGCCATTCTGACATTTTTACCATTATCTGCGATAAAAATCGCTCAAATCTAAAAATAACTGTGTAATAATGCTTTTTTATTTTTCAGGTTATACCTTAACTTCTGCGCAGCCATCCGTCACTCTTATGATCTCTGCGTCCGGATAGGCGTCAAGTATGCTCTGGTCGATGTCTGTCATGGTAATAAAAAGCTGGTTTTTATCCAGGGTCTTCACGAGATACATCCGGCGCTGTTCATCAAGCTCCGACATGACGTCATCCAGGAGGAGAATTCCTTCTTCTCCCGTTTCCTCACGGATGAAATCAAGCTCTGCCAGCTTCAGAGAAAGGGCGCAGGTCCTCTGCTGGCCCTGGGAACCAAAATTCCTCACATTGATATCACCTATAAAAAACAGCAGATCATCTTTATGAGGACCTCGGGTGGTGGTCCTCAGCCGCAGATCCTTCTCCCTAGACTCCATAAGAACGTCCATAAATTTCATCCGTTGGTCCGATCGATCCGGGAACCACTGAATGTTCGGTTCATATGCCAGCCGGAGTTCTTCCGTCCCGTTCGTTATACTCCTGTGGATACGGCCTGAAAATACGCTTATTTTATCGATAAATTCTTTTCTGAGACGTATGATCTCCGATCCGTACTGCACGAGCTGCTGGTCCCACAGATCCAGCATGGAAATATCGATGTTTTCCTGCTTCAGAAAGGCGTTGCGCTGTGCCAGGGCTTTTTTGTACCCGGAAAGAGCAGCAAAATAAGCCGGCTTGATCTGAGAGAGCTCCCGGTCGATGAATTTCCTGCGTTTCTCCGGCTCGTCTTTTACGATCTTCAGGTCTTCCGGAGAAAAGACGACAATGATGATGTTCTCTATAAGTTCCGATGTTCTCTGAATCAGAGATCCGTCCTTGCGAATCTGTTTTCTGGAGGAGCGTCCCATCCTGTGAATAGAAACTTCTACTTTGGTATCAATATACCTTTTCTCCGCGCTGACCCGGACACGGGCAAAATCCGATCCAAAGCGGATCATCTCACTGTCTCTTGCCGTACGAAAAGATCTTCCGATAGACGAAAGACACACAGCCTCCAGCAGATTCGTCTTACCCTGGGCATTGCGGCCGACGATCAGGTTGACCTGCGGGTCAAATTCCATCGAAAGATCTTCATAGTTTCTGAAATTTTTCAGTTCAACTGTTCTTATATACATGATGATCAGTTGATCCGGACCGGAAGAACGAGATATTCATAGCTGCTGCCTTCTGTCGGACGGACAAGGCAGGGCGTGATCGGTGTATTCAGCAGCATCAGAACCTCTTCATCATCCACGGCCTTCAGGATATCCAGTACATACTGGGAGTTGAATCCGATCTCCAGATCATTGCCTTCCTTGACGACTGGAATCTCTTCCTTAACGTTTCCTTCTTCCGATGTGGATGTGATCGTAACCACCGTATCCTGGATACTCATCCGGATCAGGTTGTTCTTGCCAGCCCGGGAGAGAAGGGAAGCCCGTTCGATACTTTCCATGAGCATTTTTCGATTTATGCGCAGTTCTACACTGCTATCTCTGGGAAGGATATCCTTATAGCGGATGAATTCGCCTTCCATAAGCTTCAGTTCCGCATCGATATCACCAAATCGGAATATGACTTTTCTGTCACCCATAAAGAGTTCACCGGTGCTTTCGTCGTCTCCTATTTCGCTGATGATACGGCTGATCTCCGTGATGACCTTGGCCGATACGACGAAATGGAAGGGTTCATCAGGAACAAAAGCTGCATGGTTGATGGACATGCGGTAGCCGTCTATGGCTACCATGTTCAGCGTATCTGGCGAAGCCTCGATGAGCATACCAGTAATAATGCCCCTGGCTTCATCAGAAGACGCTGCGAAAGCTGTCCGGTCAATCATTGTCTTCAGGAAACTTCTGTGGAATGTGATCTTCCGTGTGTTGTCATCGATCTGTATGATATTTGGGAACTCTTCCGGTGACATGCCTGCGATCTTGAATTCTGAGTTTCTGCATCGTATGGTGATGTTCAGTTCACTGTCAGATTCCATATATATATCAGTAGATGGAAGTTTACGGATAATATCGCCGAAAAGTTTAGCCATGACAACGATGGAACCCGCCTCCTGAACGTCTACATCTATGGTGTTCTTTATGGAGATATCCATGTCAGAGGCAGACAGCGTGAGCTTTCCGTCAGCGGTAACCTCGAGCAGGATTCCCTTGAGGATGGGCATCGTCGTTCTTGATGTAACTGCTTTAGACACAATATTGAGTGCACTGGATAATTTTTGCTGCTCACATGAAAATCTCATATCGGTCCTCCAAATTCCATATAGATTTATATATATATTTAGTATTAGTAGTAGTAGGGCCTGTGGATTCCGTGGAAAACCCCCAGACCATCTGAAAATGCGTCAAAAATTTTTGTTTGAAACCTGTGGATAAAACGTTAATTTTATTATTTTTTGTCCACAGAACCGTCAGTTGACATCTTTTATCTCGTCCTTCAGCTTCTGTATGATCTCAGCCATATTATCGTCGGTACTGATGGCTTTCTGTATTTTATCACAGGCGTGCATGACCGTTGTATAATGGCGTCCGCCGAACAGGTTGCCGATCTTTGGAAGGGAATAATCCGTCATATTCCGGCAGAGATACATGGCGATCTGCCGGGGAAGGGCGATCTGACTTGTGCGTTTGGATGATTCCATCTCGCTGACTTTAATATTGAAATAACGGGCAACGACCGTCTTGATCTTTTCCGGCGTCGGGCTGTCGCCTCCGTTTACCAGGATATCCTTCAGGATCCTCCGGGCGAAGTCTACGTCGATCTTCTCGTTCATCAGTTTGGAAAATGAACGGATCCTGGTCAGGGCGCCTTCCAGTTCCCGGATGTTATCTGTGATCTTCTCGGAGATCAGGCAGATGACCTCGTACAGATCATCGGTCATTTCCATGCCTGCCACTTCCGCCTTCTTATTCAGAATAGCGACCCGGGTCTCGTAGTCCGGCGGGATGATATCGGCGATCATATTCCAGGCAAACCGGGACCTGAGCCTGTCGCTCATCATATTCAGTTTGTTGGGCGGGCGGTCGCTGCTGATGACGATCTGCTTATTCAGGTCGAACAGCGTATTAAATGTATAGAAAAACTCCTGCTGGGACGTTTCTTTGCCTTCCAGGAATTGAATGTCGTCGATCAGAAGGACGTCGACCTGGCGGTATTTATTTTTAAATTCGTTGCTCTTGTTCTCCTTGATGGATTTGATGAACTCGTTGGTGAACATCTCGGAGGAAACATAAAGCACGTTCAGCTCTGGATGATGTTCCATGATGTAGATGCCGATGGCGTGCATCAGGTGTGTCTTGCCCAGTCCGGATCCGCCGTAGAGATACAGGGGGTTATAAGCCTGGGAGGGCGCCTCTGCAACAGCCAGCGCCGCGGCATGGGCGTACTTGTTTCCATTGCCTACAACAAATTCATCAAAATTGTATTTTGGAATGAAGATCTTCTGCTCGTTGAGACCTTCTGTGATATTCCGTACCTTTTCCTTATGCTGCTCCAGGACTGGCTCATCTGCTCCGTACTCTGATGTATTTTTTATTACTACTTTATAATCACCGCCGAGGACCTCCCGAAAGCTGTTCTCTATCATTGGAAGATAGCGGCTGCGGAGGATCTTTACGACAAAGTCTTCTTCGGACTGAAGATAGACGATGCGCACGCCCGTATCGACGGATCGGATCTGCGTAGGCAGAAACCATGTCTTATAGCTGATGGGTGTAGTATCCTTCTT
The DNA here is from genome assembly GCA_900315125.1 of uncultured Eubacteriales bacterium. Lineage (GTDB taxonomy): Bacteria > Bacillota > Clostridia > Peptostreptococcales > Anaerovoracaceae > Aminicella. The sequence goes on along the minus strand of OMXT01000078.1, from coordinate 44,390 downwards.
AATAATTTCCAGGACCTGGTTCCATATTTTCTTGTAGTTTAATGCTGCCATAGGCTTCTTTCTAAATTCTGACTGCTGTGGAAATCTATTTTTGCTCCAAAAATTTTTGGAGCAAAATGACTAATTCATATTTTAAACAATAAGTTATCCATATACAAGAGGTTATTCAAAATTTGATGAAATCGTGTTTTTTGACATAAAATGCGACTTTTACTATAGAGTTATGCACAGGATGTGGATAACTCTGTCAACAACTCAGTGTTTTATCCTCAAAAATTTTTGGACGCCGAAAGAAGGCCGGGAAGGGGCTAATTTTCTTGACATTACCGGGTACAAAAAGTATAATACTAAGGTATGCGTGCACATTTGTAATTTAGATTGTGCAAAAATTTTATATTCATTTTAGAAAATGGAGGTTCACAAAATGAAACAGACTTACCAGCCGAAAAAAAGGCAGAGAATGAAGGAACACGGATTTCGCAAGAGAATGTCAACTAAGAACGGAAGAAGAGTCCTCAAGGCAAGAAGAGCCAAGGGCAGAAAGAGACTGTCCGCATAACCTTAGGGAAAGCGGGATCTCTGAAGAGAACAGTCTCGGAGACAGGGAGTCTGAGAAACTGAAATCAGAACAGAATTCGAAAGAGCGCGGAAACCATACGAAAAACAGTAATAGTAATAAGGAAAAGGCAAAGAAAGAGAAAGAGAAAGATACAGAACGGTCCGGGAAAATGAGGGATAAGCATGTGATGCGTACCCAGAAGGATTTCGATCTGATCTACCGAAAGGGAAAGTCAGTGGGGGACCGTTACGTTGTTGTGTTTACACGGAGAAATGGTCTTCCTTATTACCGTGTCGGATACCTTGCGAGCAAGAAGGTGGGAAACAGCGTCACCAGGAACCGGGCCCGGCGGCTCATGAAAGAGTCCGTACGGCTGGCCGGTTATGACTTTGTTCCCGGATATGACTATGTCTTCATCGCGAGGAACACCATAAAGGACACGAAATGTCCCCAGGTGCAGCGATCCATATTGTCAGCGCTCAGAAAGACCGGAGTAAAAAGAAGAAAATGAGATATGTCAGCTGGATTTTAAAGAAAATGCTGATCCTGGCGGTACGATTCTATCAGATGTGTATATCGCCGTTCTTTCCGCCGACCTGTCGTTTCTATCCCACGTGTTCGACATATTTTATCCAGGCGGTGGAGAAGTACGGTCCCGTCAAGGGAACCTATCTCGGCGTCCGCAGGATTCTCAGATGTCATCCCGGAAATCCCGGAGGGTATGATCCCGTACCCTGAACTGGAGGAAATTAATTAATGAATGCATTTTTAGGTTTACTGGCCCGTCCGCTGGGATATGCGCTGACGGGACTGTATAATTTGTTCGGTAATTACGGTGTAGCGCTGATCGTACTGACGGTCATCGTTAAGTTATTCCTGTATCCGTTCTACAAGAAGCAGATCCTTTCCACATCCGCCATGGCGGAAATGGGGCCCAAGCTGCAGCAGATTCAGCAGCAGTATGCCAACGATAAGGAAATGATGAACCAGAAAATGACGGAGCTCTATAAGAGCGAGGGAGCAAACCCTATGGCAGGCTGCCTGCCTATGGTCATCCAGATGATCATCATCATGGGACTGTTCCAGCTCCTGCGCTATCCTCTGACATATCTGGCTTCGGAGCAGATGTCCTTCGCGGTTCACGAGAGCTTCTTCTGGATCAATGACCTGGCTCAGCCGGATCCATGGATCCTGCCGCTGCTTGCAGGCGTAGCCACATTCGTTTCTTTCTGGATGACTTCTAACAACGGCGGAATGCCCGGAGCTCAGAACCAGAGCAACGCCATGATGGCAGTGATGAAGTACGGATTTCCGATCATGATCGTATGGCTGGCCAAGACATACCCGGCAGGACTTGCATGGTACTGGTTCATCAGCCAGTTTATCCAGATTTTCTATAATATCCGCTTCAATCAGCTGCGCAAGAAGATGAGAGAAGAGAAGGAAGCAGAGAAAATCAAGAAAAACAAGAAGAAAAAGAAAATTACGCATACCGTCAGAGAGGTATATAAATAATGGATGTAACAGAAAAATGGGGCGACGACGTCGAATCGGCGGTAGAGCTTGCATTATCTGACCTGAAGCTTACCAGAGACGAAGTTGACGTAGAAGTACTGGAACAGCCCATCAGAGGTTTCTTCGGCATCGGTTCCAAGCTTGCCCTGGTGCGCGTTTCCAGAAAAAAGACAGCAGAGCCTGAGGTACCAGATGCCTCTGAGGCAGCTGCGGAAGGGGAGGATCAGGCAGCAAAGGCGGAACCGGCAGAAGATCAGCCGATGAAGCAGGCGCCTGGTCTCGATGAGATCGATTTTCCGGAGACCCTGGAAGAAGCGGAAGCTCAGGAAAATCTCATGCCCAGAGAACGCCGCGATCGCCGCGACCGCAGGGATTCCAGAGAACGGAAACCCAGGAAGAAGAATAACAGAAACAGAAACCAGGACCGGGAACCAAAGGAACGGAACCCGCGGCTGGAAGAACTGGATTTCCACAAGACCATGGATCATCTTCCGGTCTGTGAAGACCATCCGGCAGCCCAGTTCCTGAAAGAAGTAACGGACCAGATGGGTCTTAAACTGGATATGACCGTTCGAGCCGATGAGAAGAATGTCTATGTTGACATTGAAGGAGAAGACTCCGGTACGATCATCGGCAAGAGGGGAGCGACCCTGGACGCGATCCAGTATCTGACATCCCTCGTTGTGAATAAAGAGCACGAAGGATATGTGAAGGTCGTTGTGGATGCGGAGAATTACCGTTCCAAGCGCGAAAGAACGCTGGAGCAGCTGGCCCGCAAGCTGGCAGGGAAGGTTGCCCGCACCAGAAGACCGGTCCGCCTGGAGCCCATGAATCCCTACGAAAGAAAAGTCATCCACGCTACACTGCAGGATGACGACCGCGTCACCACGAGAAGTGAGGGACAGGATCCTTACCGCAGGGTGATCATTGAGTTAAAATAAGAATTATTCTTTAGGCCCGCTGCAGGCGGGCCTTTTACTATGGTATAATACTGTTTATCATTTATTGCAGTACAGGTACAGAATATGATAAATATAGACGATACAATAACAGCGATCTCCACACCGCCCGGGCAGGGAGGCATCGGCGTGATCCGGATCAGCGGTCCCGACAGCTGGAAGATCGGCAGACAGGTCTTTGTTCCAGGAAACGGAAAAGAACCCCAGGACCGGTACATGACTTATGGACACATCGTGGACCGGGACTCAGCTGCCGCGGATGGTGAAGAAGGATCGCAGCAAAAGCCAAAGGTCATAGACGAGGTCATGTGCGTTTTCCTGAAGGGTCCCCGGACTTATACCACGGAGGACATGGTGGAAATCGACTGTCATGGCGGGACAGTACCCCTGCGCCGGACGCTGGAGCTGATTCTGCGGGCGGGAGCACGGCCAGCGGACCGGGGTGAGTTTACCAAGCGAGCCTTCCTGGGCGGACGGATCGACCTCTCACAGGCGGAAGCAGTGATGGACCTGATCTCAGCGAAGGCGGACCGGACATTCGATGTGGCGATGGAGCAGCTGGAAGGATCCGAGTCGGCGGCAGTAGGCCAGATCCGTGACCACTTCGTGGATATTCTGGTAAATCTTACGGTGAATATCGATTATCCCGATGAGGATATCGAAGTCATGACCTACGAGAAGCTGGAGCAGGAGCTGATGGATGTACGGGAGGAGATCGACGAGCTTCGGGACAGCGCGGAAACGGGACGGATTCTGCGTGACGGTCTGCGGGTAGCTATTGTAGGCAAGCCCAATGTAGGAAAATCCTCTCTCATGAATGCCATGCTCAGGGAGTCACGAGCCATAGTTACGGACATACCGGGAACGACGAGGGATACAATAGAGGAAAGTATGAGCATCCGCGGCATCCCTGTGGTCCTGACGGATACAGCAGGCATTCGGGAGACAACGGATCAGATCGAGGCAATGGGGATCCAGCGTTCCAGGGCGTCTTTTAACCAGGCGGATCTCGTGATCATTATGATCGATGGGAGCAGGGAGCTAAGCGAAGAGGATATAGAGATCCTCGGGGCGGCTTCTGCACCCCGGACACTGATCCTTATAAACAAAGGCGACCTTGCCCATGTTACAGAAGTTTCGGACGTTCGGCAGCATCTGCCCGAAACGGAGAAAGACGGGGTTGAAATTCTCTGTACGTCTCTGGCTGAGGGATCCGGGGACAGAAGTGCAGTGGAAGAAGCGATAATCCGTCGGGTCATGGGACCAAGCGAAGACGGGAGCACCGGCTCTTTTACTTCTGATGAGTCGATTTCTGACGGAGCAAAAACCGGGAGCACCCTTGGAATCAGTGGTGCTCCCGACCGGGTGCTCGTTACGGACGCCAGGCACAAGGCGTTGCTTGACCGGGCGTCTCAGTCAGTAAGCGACGCACTGAAGCTCGTCCAGATAAGGGAACCGCTGGAGATCATAGAGATCGATGTGAACAGCGCTTATGAAAATCTGGGGGAGATCACCGGAGAATCTGCCACAGAAGATATACTGGATGAAGTGTTCAAGCGATTCTGCCTTGGAAAGTAATTTTTTATCATATTGATCATTTGAAGAAGTAAGGAAATACTATGGAACAAGTTCTCATGGGAACCTATGATATCATTGTGATCGGAGCGGGACATGCCGGATGCGAGGCAGCCCTTGCTTCGGCGCGGATGGGAAACCGGACACTGATGTTTTCTATCAATCTGGAGGCCATCGCCATGATGCCCTGCAACCCGTCGGTTGGCGGAACAGGGAAGGGACACCTCGTCCGGGAGATCGACGCGCTTGGAGGAGAGATGGGGGTGAATATCGACAAGACATTCATCCAGAGCCGCATGCTGAATACAGCCAAGGGACCGGCTGTCCACTCACTCCGTGCTCAGGCGGATAAACACAGATATCATACAGAGATGAAGAAGACAATAGAGAAGCAGCCGAATCTCGACATGATGCAGGACGAGGTCGTGGATCTTGAGGTGACGGACGGGAGGGTCACAGGAGTGCTGACCCGGAACCACGCATTATATAAATGTAAGGCAGCGGTACTGGCTACCGGAACGTTTCTCCGGGGAAAGATTTTTATCGGGGACAGCAATTACAGCAGCGGACCTAACGGCCTTGCTCCCTCGGTGCAGCTTTCTGAGAATCTGAAAAAACACGGCATGAGACTCCGCAGGTTCAAGACGGGCACGCCTGCCAGGGCTCTTGCCTCTACATTCAACTATGAAAAAATGCAGCGTCAGGACGGAGATGAACGGATCGTTCCATTCTCTTTTATGAATGACAGTCTGGAGCGTGAGCAGGTTCCCTGCTGGCTTACCTATACTAATGAAGAGACCCATCGCGTGATCCGGGAGAATTTTTCCCGCAGCGCGCTTTTCGGCGGAGAGATCGAAGGGATCGGACCCAGATACTGTCCATCCATAGAGGACAAGGTCCATCGGTTTGCGGATAAGAAGAGGCATCAGCTGTTTGTTGAGCCGGAAGGCCTGGATACAGAAGAAATGTATATCCAGGGCATGTCTTCCAGTCTGCCCCTGGATGTACAAAGAGATTTCTATCATACGATCGCGGGACTGGAGCATATCACGATCACGAGACCGGCTTACGCCATAGAATATGATTGTATCGATCCCCTGGATCTTCGGCCGAACTTATCTTATCGTTATATAGACGGGCTGTTCTGTGCCGGACAGTTCAACGGGAGCTCCGGGTATGAGGAGGCAGCAGCCCAGGGACTGATGGCGGGAATCAACGCTTCTTTGGAAATAAATGGAAAAGAACCGCTGATCCTCCACAGAAACGAGGCTTATATTGGCGTTCTCATCGACGATCTCGTGACCAAAGGTACTAATGAACCTTACAGAATTATGACGAGCAGAGCGGAATATAGGCTGCTTCTGCGGCAGGACAACGCTGACGAACGTTTGACAGAGATCGGATATCGCATCGGACTGGCTACAGAAGAACGATACAGGAAATATCTGGAAAAGAAAAAACAGGTTTCAGATGAGATCGAACGGCTGCGCCGGACTACTGTCGGACCGAAGGATGCAAATGCTTTCCTGGAAAAACATAGAAGTCACCCGCTGCAGAACCGGATCTCCCTCTATGAATTATTGAAGCGCCCGGAGATCAGCTATGAGGACCTGGCGGAACTGGACGGTGATCGGCCGCTTCTTTCTTCCCATGCCGAGGATCAGGTCCAGGTCCAGATCAAGTACGAAGGGTACATCCGCAAGCAAATGGCCCAGGTGGAAAAATTCAAAAAGCTGGAGGGCCGCAGGCTGCCTGCGGATATTGACTACAGCGGCATACAGGGTCTCCGCCTTGAAGCCAGGCAGAAGCTGGACCAGGTGAAACCTCTGTCCGTCGGTCAGGCATCCCGGATCAGCGGCGTTTCGCCGGCGGATATCGGTGTACTTATGGTATGGCTGGAGAAAACGGGGAGAGAAAAGGAACGGAGAGGGTAATGAAGGAACTGCTGAAGAAATATCTTGATGATTTGAAACTGGAGTATACGGAAGAGCAGGTCAATGTTTTGATCTCCTATATGGAGTTGATCCTGGAACGCAACGAACACATCAACCTGACAGCTGTGAAGGATCCGAAGGAATTTCTGATTCGGCACTACGTAGATTCCTTTGCCATATGCAATATGGAGGAATATAAGCAAGCGTCTCTGGTCATGGATCTCGGTACAGGCGCGGGTTTCCCGGGTGTTCCTCTGGCTGTACTCTCGCCGGACAAAGACTTTGTTCTGGCGGATTCCATGAATAAGCGGCTTCTCGTGATCAATGAATTTACCAGCAAGCTGGGAATAACGAATGTGATGACGATTCACGGCAGGGCGGAGGATCTGGGTCAGGATAAGAGGTACCGGCAGCAGTTCGATCTCTGCGTTTCCCGGGCAGTGTCCCGCATGTCGGTTCTTGCAGAGTACTGTCTGCCCCTTGTGAGGATGAACGGATACTTTATATCTTATAAGGGAAATGATATTGAGGAGGAACTGGCGGAAGGAAAGAAAGCGATCAAGACCCTGGGCGGAAAGACAGACCGGGTCGTGAACTTCCAGTATGACGAACTGGATCACAGTATCGTTGTAGTGAAGAAGACGGGATTTACGCCGGGGAAGTATCCCAGGAGGGCAGGCGTCCCTGGCAAAACGCCGATCCGGTAGAAGAAGCTAGCAGAAATAACGGATACAAAAAAATGATTTACCGACGAGGATATTGAAATCAGTGGGTTTGTCGCTGGTGTTTCACGTGAAACACCAGCGTTTTTTCTTAATGAGGGTAGTAATCATCACAAATGTGATGTAAAATAGTTAAACAGAAAAGTTAGCGTTAGTACTTAGGAGGATTGAATTGGGTAAGGCAATTGCTATCTTTAATCAAAAGGGGGGCGTAGGTAAGACTACGACGAATATCAATCTGGGGGCATGTCTGGCGCGTCTTGACAAGAAGGTCCTGATCCTTGATATCGATCCGCAGGGAAATACGACCAGCGGCATCGGCATTTCCAAGAAGGATCTGGACTATACGGTTTACGATGTTCTTATAGAAAGCGATTTCGATCCGAGAAGGGCCATACTTCATACAAACGTAGAGAATCTGGATTTGATCCCGGCAAATACAGACCTCGCGGGAGCGGAAATAGAGCTGGTAGAACTTGAGGGCAGAGAGAAGAGGCTGCGCAAGGCGATTGATAAAATAAGAGATGATTACGATTATATATTCATCGATTGTCCGCCATCTCTTGGCCTGCTGACGATCAACTCACTGACGGCAGTGGAGAGTGTACTGATCCCGATCCAGTGCGAGTTCTATGCACTGGAAGGCGTCAGCCAGCTCATGAGCACCGTGGATCTTGTCCGGAAGAATATGAATAAGAAGCTCCAGATCGAGGGCGTTGTTCTCAGCATGTTTGACGGCAGGACCAATCTTTCGATCCAGGTGGTTCAGGAAGTGAAGAAGTATTTCGGCGCTAAGGTATATAAAACAGTGATACCGAGAAATATACGGCTGGCGGAAGCGCCCAGTTATGGAATGCCGATCGTTGAATATGATCCCCGGTCCAAGGGTGCCCAGGCTTATACGGATTTCGCAGAGGAGTTCCTCGAAAGAGAAAGGGAGAGCCGATGAGTTCCAGAAAAGTGAAGGGAAGAGGTCTAGGCAGAGGCCTTGACGCCCTGTTCGCGGACCAGGCGCCGATCGTTGAGAGTGAGCCGGAATCTGTTACTGACGCCGGCTCGGAGTCTGCAGAATCCGAAGGTGGAGAAAACAGAATCGTCTATCTGGATATCAACGACATCCGCCCAAATAAGAATCAGCCGCGAAAGAATTTTGACAGCGGAAAAATAACTGAACTGGCGAACTCTATTTTGGAACATGGGATCATCCAGCCCCTTGTGGTAAGACAGAGCAGCGGGATCTATGAGATCGTAGCCGGTGAACGAAGATGGCGGGCTGCCAGAGAAGCTGGTCTGTCGTCGGTACCATGCATTATAAGGGAATTTACCGAAGAGCAGAATATGCTCATCACCATTATAGAGAATATGCAGCGGGAGGATCTGAATCCCATAGAAGAAGCAGAGGGTCTGAGCCAGATGATCCGCACCTACGGCATGACCCAGGAAGAGGTATCCAAAAGCGTCAGCAAGAGCCGTCCCTATATCAGCAACGCGCTGCGGCTCCTCAAACTTCCTCCGGAGATACAGAAATGTCTCAGTGAAGAACAGATCACCGCAGGCCATGCCAGGGCTCTTGCCGGAATGAATGACGAAGAAAAGCAGATGCTGATCTGCCGCCGCGTGATCGCGGAAGGTCTTTCTGTCAGAGAAACGGAAAAGCTTGCAAACGCAGAGAGCAAACCGAAGAAAAAACCAGCAAAGAAGAAAAAGAGTCCGGATACGCTGAATGTGGAGAGGGAACTGAAAGACATCTATGGTACGCGGGTGTCTATCAATCATAAGGGAAAGAAGGGTACCATAGAGCTGGAGTTCTACAGTATGGATGAACTGAACCGACTGATCGATCTGCTGAGAATGACCGGATCAGACAGTCATGGTCTGATGGAATGAATGCAGAAACGGTTGACTAAAATCATTACATGCTCAGGCTGTAGGTATTGAAAAATACAGCAGTACAGGAAATGTTCCACGTGAAACGCCGGAGCCGGACAAGGCTCTGGCGTTTTGCTCCCCGTGAGCTAGGAGATGAAAAAGGAGTAAAGGAAAATGTGCGGCAGATATTATACCGATGATGATCTGGAGGAAAGCCTCAGATCGATCAAGGAGATCGGAGATTATCTGAAATTTGATTCCGGAACCGGTCCGGCAAGGGAACAGTCCGAACGGTCCGATCATGTACCCGGCGGCAGCGGGAGCGTGATCATGTCAGCGGAAAGATCAGGAATACATGACCAGGGACCTGATTTCAGATCGCCAGCGGCAAGGGTAGGCATCGCCGCGGCGGGGAACGGCCGGATTGAATTAAAGAACCTGCGCTGGGGTTATCCAGGGTTTCGGCAGGGTGCACGGATTTTTAACGCGAGAGCGGAAACGGCAGCGGAGAAGGGGATGTTCCGCCGGGGAATCCTGGGCGGTCGGGTCGTGGTTCCGGCCAGCGGCTTTTACGAATGGAACAGCCGTAAAGAAAAATACGAGTGCAGAAGAGAAGACGGGGAGCTTATGTTTATGGCGGGCTTCGCTGATGAGTTTCAGATGGCTGCAGGCGGAAAAGATGTGAACAGCGAAGCAGCAGGCATGGAAGCGGGCGGCGCGAAAAAAGATGAAACAGAGAGCTGCTTCGTCATCCTTACAACGGAAGCCAACCGTTCTATGAAAAATATCCACAGCCGAATGCCCCTTATACTTGAAAAAGAGCAGATAAGGAAATGGATCTTTGACTGGGAAGCTGCCAGAGAGATTCTGAAACAGGTGCCTGCAGCGCTTGAGACAAGCACACCCTATGAGCAGCTGTCGCTGTTTGGGAGCATGGATCAGACGTACTGAGACGTACTGAACGGACGAATATGACCGCAAAAAATCGGGGAGCACCGCTGATATCAACTTATCCATAGATTTTTCCATAGGTGTGGACAAACTGTACAGATAACAGCCGGTCAGGGCTTTGTGCAAAAAACATGTGGAAAACTTGTGAGGCACTCACAAATATTGATGTAATTATATGGTAAACAAAGGCCCGTTCTGCAGGAAATCCTTTAATTCGACACATAAGGGTGATATAATATATGCCAAATGGACTGAAGCCAGTGGGGTCAAAAATGCGGGTGCATCCCGGGATCCGCCCTGGCAGGCATATTATAGGATGCACAGGCAGGTGAGAATATGAGAGTCTGTGGTCCAGAGGTGTAATTATGTTAGAGAGCTGTTTTGAAAAGGCATTTGCAGAGACGATCCCTCTGCCGGTCTGCGTGGTGGATCCTAACGGTAAGGTCGTTGGATCCAATCATCATATCGGAGAGGTGTTTCTGTATGATGAGATCGTCGGCAGCGATTTTTTCGCACTGACCGGTGTTAAGATCGGTGACCTGCTGGAATGTGCGAAGTTAATGGAAGACAATCCCTATAAGATGATTGTCCGCAATGATAAGACATTCCATCTATACGCCACGAAGGAACCAGGCAGTGACAGCGGAAATATTCTGGTATTCTTCTACGACATCTCCTGTTATGAAGAACTGAAAAAGAAGTATGAGGATGAAAGATCCTGTGTGTGTATTGCGCAGATCGATAATTATGATGAGCTGATCGCCATCACGCCCCCGGATATGAGAATGGCGATTTCCTCCCAGGTGGACAAGACGATAAGAAAGTGGGCAGCGGATAACCGCGCTTCCATCGTCAATAATAAACAGAATGAGTACGTTCTATATATGGAATATATATATATGAAGAAACTCATGGAAAACAAGTTCGCCATTCTGGATGAAGTGCGTCAGATCGAGACAGAGGCGGATTTCCCCCTTAGCCTTTCGATCGGCGTAGGCATCGGCGGCGCGTCTCTGGAGGAGACGGAAGAATTTGCCACTCAGGCTATAGACCAGGCGCTGGCCAGAGGAGGAGACCAGGCAGTCGTAAAATTTGACAATCAGGTCACTTATTACGGCGGCAAGCTGCAGACGGTGGAAAAGACGAATAAAGGAAAGTCCAGGGTCATCGCCCATATGCTGAAACAGATGATTGAGGCATCGGACCGCATCCTGATCATGGGGCATTCCAATCCGGATATGGACAGCTTCGGTTCTTCTCTGGGCATGTACCGGGTCTGCAAGATGCAGGGCCACGAGGCGAGCATTGTCCTCGACGAGGTGAATGAATCTCTCAGCGTGATATACCGCCAGGCGAAAGATTCCGGGAATTATTCCTTTATGAACAACGCCAAGGCGCTGGAATATGCCAATGACAAAACACTTCTTATTATCGTAGACACTCATCGGTCCAGCTATCTGGAATGCCCGGAGCTGCTGGACAAGGTAGGGGAGATCGCTATTATTGATCACCACAGGCGGGCCACGGATTCCATCAAGAACGCAAGGCTCAGCTACATAGAGTCCTACGCTTCTTCCGCAGCGGAACTGGTATCAGAGATCCTGCAGTACTCCGGGAAGAAACGGGTGCTGAATAAACTGGAAGCAGAAGCTCTCCTCGGGGGCATGACCATCGACACCAACCGGTTTGCGGTCAAGACAGGGGTCCGGACGTTTGAGGCGGCTGCCTGGCTGCGCCGCTCCGGGGCGGATACCACAGAGGTCAAGCGTTTCTTCCAGACAGATATCGAATCGTTCCGGGTGCGTGCCAAGTGCATTGCCCATGCCCAGATCCACGATAATGGCATCGCCATGTCCATATGCGAGGGCTTTAACAGGGAGGCACAGATCATCCATTCCCAGGTCGCGGACGAGCTGTTAAATATTAAGGGCATCAAGGCCAGTTTCGTTGCAGGCAGGAATGATCGCGGTAAGACCACGGTCAGCGCCCGGTCCCTGGGCGCACTAAATGTCCAGGTGATCATGGAGAAGCTGGGAGGCGGTGGTCATCTGACGACCGCCGGCGCCCAGGTCGATTCCAGCCCGGAAGAAGTGCTGGAGACCATAGAGCAGATTCTCAGGGATTCCATGGCTGACGAGGAAAAGAAGCAGAAATAGAGACAAAAGACGCAGAAACGCGGCACGTTACTGGTACGTGATGCGCAAAAGCTGCGTGATGGAAACGGAACAGATACAGAAGAGAACACATTCAGAATATATAAGAAAGGATATATCGATATGATTGTAATACTGAAAAGAGACGTTAAGGGCAGCGGCAAGGCCGGCGATGTGGTTAAGGTAAGCGACGGCTATGCCCGGAACATGCTGATCCCCAAGGGATATGCCATAGAGGCGACCAAGGGAAACATTCACACCCTGGAGAAGGCGAAGGAAAAGCAGGCGGAAGAGGAAGCAGCCCGCAAGGCTCACGCAGAAGAGCAGGCGAAGAAGATCAGCGATATGACCGTAACGATCAAGACCAAGTGCGGCGAGGGCGGCAGACTCTTCGGATCCATCACATCCAAGGATATCGCGGACGCGCTGGAGAAGCAGAAGGACGTGAAGATCGATAAGAGAAAGATCCAGCTGGCCCAGCCCATCAAGTCCCTGGGACGTTTTAACGTAACGATCAAGTTATACACAGAGGTCAGCGCAGACCTGACCGTTGAGGTTACGGAATAATGGCGGAGAAGATCCCTCCCCATAACCTGGAGGCGGAGCGCTCGGTCATCGGGGCGGGCCTTCTGTCCCGGGACGCCATGGCGGACGTGGCAGAGATCGTCCGGCCTGATGACTTCTATGACGGTTCCAATAAGGAAATATTCAATGTTATGATGGACATGTTCCGGGAGAACCAGCCTGTGGACATCGTCACGGTCTGCGACGAGCTGAAGTCCCGCAAGCTGCTGGACATGGTCGGAGGAAGGGCATACGTTGGGTCTTTGTCCGGGGAAGTGCCCTCGGCCACCAACGCTTCAGAATACGCAAAGATCGTCGCGGAGAAATCCTCCATGCGCACGCTGATCCGCACCGCGGAGCAGATCCGGGAACGGAGCTTCAGCCAGGAAGAGGACGCCTCGGAGATCCTGAATTTCGCGGAGTCGGAGATATTCGCTATTTCCCAGCAGCGGCAGCGTACGGATTACACGCCCCTGAAGGACGTGCTGGTCAGCGACATCGACATGCTGGATGAGGCGGTGCGCAATCAGGGCCACATCACCGGCGTGACCACCGGGTTCCGGCAGCTGGATAATATCACCTACGGTCTCCAGAAGTCCGACCTGATCATCGTGGCGGCGAGACCGGCCATGGGCAAGACAGCCTTTGCCCTGAATATCGCCCAGAACGCGGCGGTCAAGGGCGGCGCCCACGTGCTGATCTTCAGCCTGGAGATGTCCAAGGAGCAGCTGGGGCAGCGGCTCCTGGCCATGGAATCCCGGGTGGATATGGAAAATATCAAGAAGGGCAAGCTGACCCGGGACGACTGGGACCGGATCATGCTAGCGGCGGACACACTGTCCCGGGCGGACATCAACATCGATGATTCCGCGGATATGGGTGTTTTTGAGATCCGCAACAAGTGCCGCCGGATGAAGGCGGAGAAGGGTCTGGACCTGGTGGTCCTGGACTACCTGCAGCTCATGAAGTCCGAGGGCAAGGCAGACAGCAGGCAGCAGGAGATCAGCAATATGTCCCGTTACCTGAAACTGCTGGCCAGGGAGATCGACTGCCCGGTCCTGGTTCTGTCCCAGCTTTCCCGTATGCCGGAGCAGCGGCCCAACCACCGGCCGATTCTGTCCGACCTGAGAGAGTCGGGAGCCATAGAGCAGGACGCGGACATCGTCATTTTCCTGTACAGGGACGACTATTACAATGAGGATTCCGAGAAGCCCGGGGTCTGCGAGGTCAACCTCGCTAAACACAGGAGCGGTCCCACAGGCACCATAGACCTGACCTGGGTGGCGAGATACACCAGGTTCAGCGACAAGGCTTAGTTCTTTGGGGAACAAAGCCCTGACCGCCCGTTTTCCGGACGCCGAGCCTCATTTGGGAAGTGCAGATTTATGAATTTTGTTAAGGAAAAAATAAGAGACTTCTACCTGCGGGATTCCCAGATAGAGAATATATTCATCAACGAGTATCTGCCGGCAGCGCCGGGAGATTATGTCAAGGTGTTCATTTACGGCGCCATGTACGCCGAGTTCGGTCTGGATATGACTAATGAGCTCATGGCGAAGCAGCTGGGCATCTCTGTCCGGAAGGTCATGGACGCCTGGAATTACTGGGAGCAGATGGGCGCCATACGCAAACTGTACTTTGATGAGAACGGCAGGGTGGATTTCAGCGTGGAATTCATCAACCTGAAGGAGCAGATGTACGGCAAGAGCGATACGCCCGTGCAGTCCGGAGCAAATGCGGGGGACCAGGGTGAGGTCACCGTCTTCGGCAATGAAGAGGTAAAGAAACTCTTCACCGATGTGGAACAGACCGTCGGACGCAGCCTGAGTTCCACGGAGATCCGGCGCATCCTAAGCTGGGTCGCCGATGATAAAATACAGCCGGAGCTGGTTTTGTTCTGCGCGGAATACTGCAAAGAGCGGGGAAAGACGAGCATCCGGTATATAAACAGCGTCCTGCGCAGCTGGTCGGAACGTGGCGTCATTACAGCCGCGGATGCCCAGCAGATGATCGCAGAGACAGACCAGAGATACTACCAGTACCGGCGGGTGCTCCAGGCACTGGGCTTCACCAGGAATGCCACAGAAGCAGAGAAGCAGATGATGGACCGCTGGTTTGACGAATACGGATACAGCATGGACCGGGTGCTGGAGGCCTGCGGAAGGACCGCGGGGATCTCGAGCCCTAATTTTAACTATGTGAATAAAGTTCTGGAGAACTGGAAGGACGAGGCGCACCGCCGGGGCTCAGGCGATGTGAATAAGCAGACTGTCACCCAGGCTCAGCTGCGGAAATATTACGATTATCTCCGGGAGCGGGCAGGCAGGGAAGCGGACCGCCGGCTCCAGGAGGTGTACCGGAAGATCCCCCGGATCAAAGAGATCGACCGGCTCAGCACAGAGCTGGGCGCCAGTCTTTCCCGGGCGTTCCTGAAAGGGACAGACGGAGGCAGAGGACCGGAGATCCGGGAGCAGATGGAAGAGCTCGAGGAAGAGCGGGCGGTCCTGCTGACCGATAATAATTACGAGATGGATTATACCGATATCCATTATTACTGTGAAAAATGTCATGACACAGGGATCACAGATTCAGGGGAACGCTGTACCTGCGTGCCGGAGCGCATGGAGGAAGCGGAGATCTGGATTCATCAGTCAGAGGCGAAGGATTATGGGGAAAAAGAATAAGCGAAGAAAACGGAAGGGAGCGGCGAACCGCCGAAATACGGTGACGTCAGCGGCGGCACCGCCGGCTTCGGCGTCCGCAGAGCCCGCTGCGCCTGCGGAGAGACGGACCCGCAGGAAAAAGAAAAAGACGAAGATCAACGTTCTGCGGATGTCGGTGACCGTGGTGGTGGTTCTTCTTGCTCTGGGCGCAGTATTTTCCATAAAGAATATCGTGGACCTGCACATAGAGCAGAAGGAACTCCTGAAAACGAATAAGGATCTGAAAGAGCAGAAAGCGGAGCTGAATAACGAGCTGAAGCACATAAACGACTCCAATTATATTGAGGAGCAGGCCAGAACCCAGCTCAACATGATCATGCCCGGAGAGAAATTATACATAGTGGATGACAGCGATGACAGCAGCAAAGATGACAATTAACGAGATAATCGTGGTGGAGGGCCGGGATGATACGGCTGCCGTAGGACGGGCAGTCCAGGCGGAGACCATAGAGACCCACGGATTCGGCATAACAGAGGAGACGTGGGAGCGGATCGCCAGGGCAGCGGAAGGGCCGGGCATCATCATCCTTACCGACCCGGATCACGCAGGAGAAATGATCCGCCGCAAGATCACCCAGCGTTTCCCCGAGGCGGCACAGGCATATCTTCCCCGCCGCCTTGCTCTGAAGAAGGGGGATATCGGCGTGGAGAACGCTTCACCGGAGGCCATACAGGAAGCCCTTTCCGCCGCCCACTGCACCGAGGCGGAGGTGCGGAAGGAATTTACCATGCAGGATATGACGGAAAACGGACTGACCGGCGGTTCCGGCAGCCGGCATCGGCGTGCTCTCCTGGGCGAGGCACTGGGCATCGGCTACGGCAATGCCCGAACCATGCTGTCCCGGCTGAACGGTTATGGCATAACGAGAGAGGAATTTTATGGAGCTTTACAATCCATTAGTGATTAAGGCGATCCGCAGCAAATACGGATTTCAGTTTTCCAAAAGTCTGGGACAGAATTTCCTGACGGATCCCGGAGTGATAAACGGGATCATAGAGGGAGCGGATATCGGACCGAATGACTTGGTGATCGAGATCGGTCCCGGCATCGGCGTGCTGACCCAGGCTGCGGCAGAAGCGGCGAAGAAGGTCATCGCCATAGAGATCGATAAGAACCTGATCCAGATCCTGGGCGACACACTGGCAGCGTATGACAACGTCCAGGTGGTGAACCAGAATGTGCTGAAGACCGACCTGAAAAAACTGATAGAGGAAGAACCGGGAGAGTACGAGAGTGTAAAAGTCATCGGCAATCTCCCT
Organism: uncultured Eubacteriales bacterium; assembly: GCA_900315125.1. GTDB lineage: Bacteria > Bacillota > Clostridia > Peptostreptococcales > Anaerovoracaceae > Aminicella. The sequence goes on along the minus strand of OMXT01000078.1, from coordinate 27,606 downwards.
TATTATATTACAACCGCGATCATCATGAAGCTCCTGGAGGACCATGTGCCCTGTAAGAGCATCACGATCATGATGCAGAGGGAAGTGGCGGAGCGCATATGCTCCGGGCCCGGAAACCGGATCTACGGGGCGCTTTCCGTGGCGGTTCAGTATTACTCCGTCGTATCGGAGGTCATGGACGTGCCGAAGGAGAAGTTCATGCCCATGCCGAAGGTGGATTCCGCGGTGCTGCGCCTGGATCTTCGGGAGGAGCCGCCCGTAGACCTGATCTCGGAGAAGATGTTCTTCCGGGTAGTGAAAGCCGGGTTCGGCCAGCGGCGAAAGACACTGCTGAATTCCCTGGGGGCTTCGGGCTACGACAAAGACCGGATCCGCCGGGCTCTGGAGCATGCGGGCATCGATCCCGCGCGCCGGGCAGAAACACTGTCGCTTCAGGAGTTTGCAGACATCGCGAATGATTTTTCAAAAGGGGACGATTAACAGATTATGGAATCTAAGTTCGTACAGAAGGTTAAGAGAAGGAACGAAGAACGGAATAAGAGGAAGCAGGCGAAGGCCATTGCGAAGGCTAACCGGCAGAAGGGGAAATTTGGAACATTCTGGGATGCTCATATCAGGGATACGATCTGGATCTGCGTCATCTGGGCTTTGTTCCTGGAGCTGCTCCTTGAGACACTGGGACGGCAGGCTACCCCGGGCGTGGGCGGATTCCTCTTCCTGTTCCAGCATCCTGTCGTATTCTTCTATAACGCGCTGATCATATTCGCCACGCTTTCTGTCAGCCGCCTGTTCAAACGGCGGGCTTTCGTCATGTCCATCGGCATCGCCTTGTGGGGCGCCATCGGTGTGACGAACGGCATCATTCTGACCCAGCGCATGACGCCCTTTACTGTAAAGGATCTGAGCACGTGGGTGGACGGGCTCTCCATTATGACCAGCTATTTCTCCATTGTGGAGATGGTCCTGATTTTCGGCACCGGTGTTTTCGGCGTCCTGTTCTTCGTCATCCTGTTTATCAAGGGCCCCAAGGCGCAGAAAAACACAGGGAAGGGCTCCTTTAAGAAGAGCCTGCTTGTGGTGATTCTGATCATTGCGGCAACATTCGGCGCCACCGGCGGTCTGATCAAGGCCAACGTGCTGAACACGTTCTTCGGCAATCTGGCTTACGCCTACCGGGATTACGGCGTTCCCTACTGCTTCATCAACACGTGGATGAACACGGGAATAAAGAAGCCTATGGATTATTCACAGGAGAAGGTGGAGAAGATTATAAAGAAAGCCGGGATCAGCAAGACGGGAACCGTCAAAATCACCAGGAACGATTCCGCCAACCAGCAGAAGGAACCGAATATCCTGTTCCTGCAGCTGGAGTCCTTCGTGGACCCGACGTTGTTCAAGAATGTATCTTACAGCCAGGATCCGATTCCATATTACCGCACGCTGATGAAGAATTATTCGTCCGGAAGCCTGACGGTGCCTGCATGCGGCGCCGGTACGGCAAACACGGAGTTCGAGGCTATGACGGGCATTTCCGTCAAGTTCTTCGGCCCCGGCGAGTATCCATTCAAGTCCGTGCTTTCTGAGCGGACGGCGGAGAGTGTGGCTTCCGACCTGAAGGATATCGGATACTCCACCCACGCGATCCACGATCACCGGGCCATGTTCTACAACCGGAATATCGTATTCGACAATATCGGCTTCGACACGTTCACATCTGTAGAATACATGAGCGGTGTGACATACACGCCGAGAAACTGGGCGAAGGACGAGGTCCTGACCGGTCAGATTATGGACGCGCTGAAGAGCAGCAAGGGCAGGGATTATATCTATACGATCTCCGTCCAGGGACACGGAAAATATCCGACGGAGCCGATGATAAAGAACCCGAAGATCAAGGTGACCAAAGCGCCGAATGAAGAGGATAAGAACGCCTTTGAATACTACGTGAACCAGGTATATGAGATGGACCAGTTCGTAAAACAGCTGACAGATACTTTATCGAAGTTCGACGAGCCGGTGGTCCTCGTCATGTACGGCGACCACATCCCGGCGCTGGACATCACTGAGGAGAGCTACGGAGCCAAGGATCTCTACCAGACCCAGTACGTCATCTGGAGCAACTATGATCTTCCTAAGAAGGACAAAGACCAGACCGCCTATCAGCTCACCGCAGATGTGATGGACCGCATCGGCATGCACACGGGAACGATATTTAAATATCACCAGAATACGGATCACAGTTCGTCGTCCTACCTGCCGAACCTGAAAATGCTGGGATATGACATGCTCTACGGCCAGGATTACATCTACGGCGGAACAAACCCGTTCCACAAGGCGGGCATGAAGATGGGCGTCAAGACCATTAAGATCGACAGTGTGGTCAATGTAGGAGGCAAGTTCTACATCAAAGGCCAGAACTTTACGGAGCAGAGTAAGGTAACGCTGGACGGCAAGACCCTGAAGACCACGTACCTGAGCCCGAGCCTGCTGGGTCTGAACCAGAAGGTGGACCAGAGCGACGTGCCGAAGATGAAGGTCAGCCAGATCGATAAGAGCAACGATACGATCATCAGTACGACGGAGTAAGGTATTGCTGGCCGGGTCGAATCAGCCCGGCCAACGCGGGCTGGCTGATGCGGGCTGGTGGCGGCGGACCGGCATGTCCGTGGCTGTCTCCGGCAGCTGGCAGGTCCGGTGGCGACGCAGACGGCCAAATCGCGAGAAGGTCGGTTTTCACCGATCTACTGCCAGAATCACCACGGAAAGCGACAGCGAAATAGAGAGAGGACGAAACATGAGAACATTGGAAACAGAGCGCCTGGTACTGCGGATGTATACCGAAGCAGACGCAGAAGGTCTGTACGCGTATGCGAAGAACCCGAACGTGGGACCGAGAGCAGGATGGAAACCTCACGAAAGTGTGGAAGAATCACGGAAAATAATAGAAGAAATCTTCGCGCCCAATGAGTCCTGGGCGATCCGTCGCAAAGGTTCGGACCGGGTCATCGGCACCATTGGTCTGGAGCCGGACCGGCACAGAGATGAAAATTCTAAGGAAATCGGCTATTCCCTCGCAGAAGATGAATGGGGAAAAGGTCTGATGACAGAGGCTTGCCAGGAAGTGCTGCGCTTTGGCTTTCAGGAACTGGGTCTGGCCCAGATCGCCATATGTACATCGCCGGAAAACAGCCGGTCCCAGGGAGTCATAAAAAAATGCGGATTCGTTTATGAAGGAACGATTCGCCATTCCTATCATCAGTATACGGGAGAGTGCCGCGATTCCCGCTGCTATTCGCTTCTGAAAGAAGAGTGGGAAGCTCTGCAGCAAAAGGCCGATTGAATTTCGGAAAAATGACGATGCAGTAAACATATAAGGGTAAATTCTGACTATTGCACCAGGTGAATCAGACCAAATGAGGCTGTCTCAAAACAAGAGGCGGCCTTTTACTTTTGAGGCGATTCCTTTTAAGACAGTCATTATTTATTCTTCTTCCCGCGGCGGTTCCCCCGTCGGCCGTACAGCCTGCCCGCCTTCTCCGGCTTGGCCAGAACGCCCCGGATCACAGCGATTGCCGCGCCCCGGCCCAGGACAGACTGCAGCTTTCCCGCCAGATAATCAAAGAACGCCGGATAGCCCCGGAGCCATGTGCCGTATTTAGACAGCATGCGGACATAGACGTGCAGGTCCGTATTTCCCATGTCATGTTGACTTTTCACCATTTTCAGCGTGCGGGGCAGGGCGATGAGCCGGGCCAGTCCGTCCAGCTGGAATAAAACATAGGGAATAAAAATGACAAGGAGCAGGATCATAGCCGGCAGCGCAGGGATCGCCTCAATGACCTTCATGACGCCGGTCTGAAGAGACAAGTCCAGCACGATGAAGCTGATCAGCGCGGCCAGCACAGAAAACGTCGTGGAATATTTCCACAGCACCGTGCCCGACAGGAGGCGGACGAAATGGACGCACAGGAAATCCAGCAGTGCACAGACGAGGGACAGTATGACCATCGCCTGATAAAAGTCTGTGATTTTCGGCGTGACGAAAACGATGATAATAACGGCGCCAATGCCGTACATGGGGCTTGCGATCCCTTTCAGCACACCCCGCCTTGCGCCATTCCTGCTGAGATAATACAAAATCTGTTCCACCATCCTTCCGGCAAAGGAATAAAAGGCAAACAGAAACATAAGCTCATAAAGCTGATATCCGTAGATCATAATTACTCTCCGTTTACTGATTCAACAAAGGCTGGTTCGCCCGCAGCTCAGCCAGAAATGCCCGGGCGCGGTGTCCTATTCCCCGTGGCTGGCTTCTCCGCTGCCTGTGATGGGGATCACTTCGCCTCCCAGCGTCGGCTCAGGTTTGCGGATCACCTTTAAGAAGTCTTTGTTCCTGGCGAGGACCTCCCGCATCTCTCTGGCAGGCTGACCGTGATATGTCTTCTGGTCCGCGGAGACTCCCGCAGCGGAGAGTCCCAGTTTGCGGGCGATATAGAGGGAACGGTACATGTGATAGGTCTGGGTGACCACGACCATGCGCTTCACCTGAAATATGGAATTGGCCCGGTACATGGAATCGTAGGTGGAGAACCCCGCGTGGTCGCAGAAGACGTCCTCTGAGGGCACGCCGTGGTCCACCGCGTATTTCAGCATGACGTGCACCTCGTTGTGGCTGACGGTGCCGTTGTCACCCGACACGAGGAGCTTGGGGGCGATCCCGGCTTTGTAAAGCATGATCGCAGTATCCATGCGGTCCCGCAGCATGGCCGTGGGCGTCTCTGAATCGATGATGCCGCAGCCCAGGACGAGAATGCACTGGGGTTTCTGGTCTTTCAGCTGCTTCGCCTGATCAGCAGTCAGCGTCTGGCCGGCAGAGGTGATCTTGCAGACGATGTGGTCTTTTTCCGCATTTTGGACATGGCTGTTTATCATCATGGCGCCGAATCCAACGATGACGGCGGCGACAATTATTGTAACAAAAAAACCAATAATGATTTTCCTGATAAGTTTCATAACTATTCTATACCTTCTTTGCAATGACGCGTGAAATATGATAAAATTAAATGATATCGGGCGCGGGTCGGATTGGACATACTTGTGGGTTTTTACAGGTTTCCCGCACCGGATTGCATGCGGAGAGCCATCGGGTTCCCTGTCTGCGGATCGCGCAGACTAGTTTATTATAGCACAGGACAGCGTATTTAGAAAGTACAGGCTGATCTCCGGGGATTTCGGGTTTCAGAGGCTGAGCCCATGGGAGAAGGACCCGTTCGGAACCTGCGGACTCAGGGAAGGACCCCAGGGGGCGTGACGACCCCTTTCCCGAATAGACCGGCCAGGCGAGAACATTGAGTTAAGAACTGACGAGAGTACAGGAAGTGAGAATGGAATGAAGAGATACACCGTAACGACCAGCAGGCCTTATGACATTCTGATCGGCGAGAGCATCCTGGGAAATGCAGGATCTTATCTCCGGGAATGCATCGATCCCTGCAAAATCAGCATCATCACAGACAGCACCGTAAACGGCATCTATGAGCAGACCGTGCACCGTTCCCTGGCAGAAAGCGGGTACGACGTTACCAGGATCGTATTCCCCGCCGGGGAGCAGAGCAAGACCATGTCCACCTATACCAATATACTGGAATCACTGGCTGAAGAGGGCCTGTCCCGCAGCGATGTGATCGTCGCTCTGGGAGGCGGCGTCGTGGGCGATCTTTCCGGATTCGCCGCGGCCACCTATCTGCGGGGCGTGCGCTACGTCCAGATCCCGACGACATATCTTGCTGCCGTGGATTCCTCTGTGGGCGGCAAGACAGGGCTGAACCTCCTGTACGGGAAGAACCTGGCAGGCGCGTTCTGGCAGCCCTCTTTCGTTCTCTGTGATTATAAGACGTTTGAAACACTTCCGGCGGAAGAGATGCTGGACGGCGTTGCCGAGGCGTCCAAGTGCGCCATGCTCATGGAAGCGTCCCTGCTCCAGTACATCCGGGCGAGGGATTATGAGCGGGTCATAGAGCGCTGCGTGTCCATCAAGAAGTCCATCGTTGAGGCGGACGAGCGCGACACGGGCATCCGCCAGCTGCTGAACTTCGGCCATACCATCGGCCACAGCATAGAGAAGCTCAGTTCCTACCGGATCTCCCACGGCCTGGCTGTGGCGAAGGGCATGGTATTCGAGTCCCGGGCCGCATACCGCATGGGCCTGACGTCCTTCGACGCCACAGAGACCCTGACGGCGGCGCTGGAGCCCTTCGGCTTCGATCTGCGGGTCCCCTACACCACTGACGAGCTTTATAAATATGCGCTCAATGATAAGAAGATAAAAGGCGATCACATCGCCATGGTGATCCCGGAGAAGCCGGGACGCTGCGTGCTCCAGAAGATCTCTCTCGACGATCTGCACCGGTTCATCGAGCTGGGGAATGAGGCCTGAGGAACAAAGGCTCGACCGGCTGCCTGACTGCACATTGGAAGATCCTGATCTGCCGCCCGAGTAAACACAGGCTCGGGCGGTATTTTAGTGTGCGGAATATAGCTGCATCATTGCGCTGTTCAGAAAGGTCAGGGGAGGGTGTATAAAAATAAGTGAGTATCCAAACACCATATTCGCTTATTCCGGTGCAATAATGAAAGCAGATTTGGGTGATATTGCCGATATATCAAAATACCACCGAAACAGTTCGTGACCGTTTTCGGTGGTATCGTTCTTTTTCCGGTTTTCCACCGAAAGCCTGCATCACCAATTCTACGATATTCGGGAACGGGAATATTTATTCGCCTGATATTTTGTGAAAATGTCAAATAATGCTTTGTTCAGGGCGGCTCCTTCTAGTTGCTCCGTGCACACCCTTCTAATATTATACAGTTTCGCGGTTATTACTCAGCTCAGCTGCCGGCAATGGAATGATTGTTTTGGTGGTAATCGCAGAATCTTGGAATTTCACCGAAATATCTCCGGAAGCCATTCGTTGGAAAAGTGGAAAACTACAGTTAACACCGAAAACTCAAGAGAAAACAGCGAAAAGGAATCTGTTCCGGCGTGTATGGCTGCGTACATTTATGCGCTGGCTATATGCGCGTCAATATTGACGGCAAACATGTCGCTGACTCGCCCGCCTAGAAACGCGACAATGAAAAAGACTGGTCCGAAAAGGCAATTCGTCTTTCTGAACCAGCCTGCCGGGTCAGCCCGGGCAATTTTTCTACAGATTATGCTGCTTCTTCAGCTCCTCCTTGGGGTAAGCGCCCATGACCTTGCTGCGAAGCTCGCCGTTCTCGATGACCATGGTGACAGGGATGCTCATGATCCCGAACTGAGCCGCCAGCTGGGGCTCCTCGTCTACGTTTACCTTTCCGAAAACATACTTATCGCCCAGCTCCTGTTCCAGTTCATCAACCGTGGGAGCCAGCTGGGTGCAGAAACCGCACCATGTAGCCCAGAAATCCAGAAATACGGGCTTATCTGACTTAAGGACCTTTTCCTCAAAATTACTTGTCGTGATCGTTAACATCGTTCTTCTCCTGTTCATCCATTCGGGTCAGTCGTACCAGTTCCTGCCGGATGGACTGCTCCACGCTCTTCTCCGCCTCTGTGATCTCGTGTCTGCTCAGCTCCGCCGTGTTGACCGGTGGAAGAATAGAAACGCGGATCGTCGCCGGCTGAGCGTATCCCTTCTCCTCATATACGTGATAGGAACCGCTGATCGCCACAGGCACGATAGGCGCCTTGGCCTTGGTTGCCAGTTTGAAGCTGCCGGGCTTGAACGCTCCCATCTGGGGTCCCCGGCTCCGGGTGCCCTCCGGGAATATGATCAGGTTGAAGCCGTTCTTTACGGTCTTGGCTCCTTCCTGAATCGTCCGGAGCGCTGCCTTGGCGTCTCCCCGGGAGATGAACATGCCGCGGATGCGGCTGATCCACTGCCCGATGTAGGGAACTTTTGCAAGGGAATCCTTGGCAACAAAGCCTATCTGGCGTCCCGGCGCTGCAATCAGCAGTGCTATAATATCTGCATACCCCTGATGATTGGAAATAAACACAAACCCGTCTTCTGCAGGGATATTTTCAGTCCCTTCGACGATGATGTCCATATGGAACATGTCGGCCACGTTCCTGGCCCAGAGCTCTGTGTAGTGAGCGATGGTCTGGCGCTCCAGCTGAGGATTGCCCGACGCCCGTGCCTTGTCTATTTCAGGGATGCTGCGGTTGAATACGCGGATGGAATTCAGCAGGCGGATCCCATCGGGAAGATTCTTGAGTTTACCCATAAAATTCTCCTTTGTTTCAGTCAGAATACACTTATAATTATAGACGGTAGAGGGCAAAAAGTCACGGTTTTCGTTTGGGACCCCCTTGCCGGTCGGACAGCAGAAATTTTTTTAAAACTATTGCAGCATTTTGCGGCGCTGAACTGTATATATAGCAGAAGATGATAAAATACAGCTAAAGCAAGAGAGGTATACCATGAAGAAACATGACATAAGAAAGAAAGCAATCGTTGTCGCCGTGGCAGGAGCCATGATGATCCCCTGCGCAGCCTTCGCCGCAAGTCCCCAGGGGAGCGGAAGCGCAGGAGGAACGGCCAGCGCGGGGAGCGCGGTTTCTGCACAGAGCGCTGCAGCCGCGCTGGCAGCGGGCACAGCGGCAGCTGCGGAGGAATCACAGGAAGACAGCGTAATCGACGGCGGGTGGGAGATCACTCAAGGATCATTCTCCCTGAAGAAACACAAGGATGCGGTCAGGGCGCTCCAGAAGGCTTCGGCGGATCTGCTGGGATATTCCTATAAGCCCCTGGCCTATATCGGATCCCAGACTGTGGCAGGAACCAATTACTGCCTGCTCTGCAGAGATGAGGCAGTCGTACCCGGCGCCGCGCCAGTCATGGAGCTTGTATATGTATATAAAGATCTGGAAGGAAATGCGGAGATCATCGGCACCCAGGAGCTGACCAAAGGAATCAAAGTGAATAAGGGGAAGATCGCTCTCAGCCGTAATAAGTCCGCGAACCGGGCATTCCGCAAGGCGTTCCGCAGCATGATCGGATGCGATTATACCCCCATCGCCTATCTCGGGAAGAAGGCACATAAGGGCACGGATTATATCGCCCTTTACCGCGTAACTGCTGCGGTTCCTGATGCCGAGCCGGAGATCGACATTGTCACCGTTCATAAGAACAAGAAGGGCAATGTCCGGATCGCATCTATGAAGACGGTAGAGATCGGCGCAGAGGAATCAGAAGCGGAGTAAGCTGGAGCCGCAGGATCCGGCGCAGAATCCCGTCAATCAACAGACAGACAATTCTCCTGCCGCCTCAATTCACAGATATTTCATATTTTCCTTTCCAAAATGTCATTAAATGGGTAGAACCGGACTCCTTCCGCTGATATAATTATGGTAAAAGCGAAAGGAGGTTAAGGAGATAGAGAAGATAACAGACAGCTGCAGCTGCCGGATCCGGCTGGTGATCGCCGTCCTCGGGCTCGCTGTATTCTGCGCAGACGCCTGGCTTGTGGCAGGAGGCATGACGGAATCCTTCGATCATGCCGTGGACTACTGGTTTTACGGGCTGCGGAACACAGTGACGGTGCCCGTCCTGATCGCGATCACGGACTGGGGGAACACGGTAACTGTGGTAGCAATACTCTTAGTCCTTGTGATCCTGCCCCGGACGCGAAAGACGGTCGGTCTTCCGACGACAGCGGCAGTGATCGTTTCAGCTGTACTTTTCAAGGTGCTGAAGACCATATTCGCCAGGCCCCGGCCAGACGAGGCTTTGCGCCTGATCACCCAGGGCGGATACAGCTTCCCCAGCGGACATTCCATGAATAACCTGGTCCTCTACGGGATGCTCATCTACCTGATCTGGCGGCTTTGCCGGGAGGAAAAGGACAGAAAGGCAGCCCGCATCGTGACGGTCTGCCTGGTCATCCTGATCCTGGCCATCGGCCTCAGCAGGATCTTCGTCGGAGTGCATTACGCCAGCGATGTGATCGGAGGCTGGAGCATGGGGCTTTGTTTACTAATGACGGCTACAGTGGTCTGGGACCGCGTAATGTTCCGAGACAGCCGTGACCACAGCGATGGAGGGAGAGCCCTCCGGAAAGGACAATAATATGGCAGTTTATGTATGCGGCGCCTGCGGATGGGAATACGACCCGGCCAAAGGCGATCCGGACAACGGAATCGCGCCCGGCACACCCTTTGAGGATCTGCCGGAAACTTATGAGTGCCCTGTATGCGGAATGCGCAAGGCGGTTTTTGAGGAGAAGAAATAATGAGTGCAATTCACAAACTTACTTACGGTCTGTTCGTTCTCACAGCGAAAGACGGGGACAAAGACAACGGCTGCATCATCAACACAGCGCTCCAGGTGACATCGGATCCGCTGCAGCTGAGCATCGCCGTGAACAAAGCCAATTATACCCATGACATGATCATGAAGACCGGGGAATTCAATGTTTCCAGCCTGTCCCAGGAGACGCCCTTCTCTCTGTTCCAGCGGTTCGGCATGCAGACCGGCCGGGAAGTGGACAAGTTCGACGGCTTCACGGATATGGAGCGGGCAGCCAACGGCATCTACTATATTAAGGGCACTGCCAACGCGGCGATCTGCTGCAAGGTCGTCCAGACCATCGATGTGGGCACTCACACGATCTTCATCGGCGAAGTAACGGAGCAGATCGACATCTCCGATGCACCTTCCTGCACCTACCAGTATTACTTCGACAACATCAAGCCCTCCCGCAAGCCCGCGGAGAAGAAGACCGGCTGGGTCTGCACCATCTGCGGCTACGTTTACGAAGGCGAGGAGCTGCCTGACGATTTCGTCTGCCCCATCTGTAAACACGGCACCGACGTGTTTGAGAAGCTGTAAAGCTGTACCTGTTCGGCAGTGGAACACCGAAACGTCCAGTAAAACAGACAAAAAGTAACCGGCCTCGGGTGATGACCCCTGGCCGGTTGTTTAATGTGCGTTTTGTTCAGATATTCTTGATTACTGCAGATGATTACAGCTTCTTGATCGTGTAGGTTCCGCCGGTGTACTTGGACAGGCTGGTGATCTTGAAGTAATAGGTGCCTTTCTTGGCCTTGCCGTACTTAGTGCTGTAAGTCACAGTCAAGGTGTTTGTATTACCAGGATAGAAGGTTGTCGTTCCCAGTTTCTTGCTCCCACAATAAGCGGTGATTTTAATTCCTTGATTGGATGTAGTAGTGCGAGGTATGCCTGCTGCACTGATTTTAACTTTTAGGGCCTTTGTCTTAGGTTGTTTATACTTAAACCACTGAGTATGCTTGGCGCGGCAGTGACGAGAGTTTTATACGTTTTCTTAGTCTTCATCGTCTTAGCCTTGCTCTTGGAGGTGTTTTTCGGCGAGCTTACTGGAGCATATTTAATATCAAATGAATATGACGAAGAATACGTCTTGACTGCGAGATAATATGTCCCGGCTTTCAGACCATATCCGTTGAGCAAATAATTATTACTGCTGCTCAGCGATGTCCCGGTGCTATCAGTGGAAGGAGCAGATATGCAGGTCTTGCCGTCTGATTTATAGATCTTAACATAGAGGGAAGCAGATAGGTTGTTTCTTACGTATAACTTTCCGCTTGCAGGCATTTTAAAAAGACCAGTTGTTCCATTTCAGCGTGTATGCGCCGGAAGCGCCGGACTTGGCTGGAGCAACCTTAATGGTCGCGCGGATCCGGGCTTTGCGGGCGGGCACGGTGTAGATTTTGCATCCATTGCTGGTCTTGTAGCGGGTCATCCGCATGGTGTATTTCTTCGCTTTGTTCTTATTGATCTTGTAAGTGACAGTGACTTTCAGACCTTCGTCGCTGTTGGAATCACCATTGATGTAGATCTTCACATTTTTAGCCTTTGTTGACAGCTTATAGTACTTGGCAGCGCCCTTCGGCTCGATGTAACCGTCCCGGCTCTTGCCCTTCTTCAGCGTGGACGCTTTGGATGCCTTCTTGCCGTAGGCGCCGGTGCAGGAAGCGCTGACAGCGCCGCCGGTAGCGATGTAATATTTGGTTTCGCTGCTGTAGGTCGCGGATGTGTACTGGGCTTTGATATAATAGGTCTTGCCCTTCGTCACGCCGTAGCTGGTGTGGTTGAGGGTCGTCGAAGTGGACGTAGTGTTTGGGTTGTTGGAGATAATGTCGCGGGAGGACAAAGCCTCTTTTTTCGAATTCAGCAGCTGGGAGTATCCGCCGCTGGTCAGGCTGAATGCCAGGATCCCGGAATGCTTCGGCACGAAGCGGTACAGAACGTAGTATCCCTTTGCAGGCTGACTGGAGAGCACGATCCCTTTCATATCAATGTTGTCCACATCGCCCGTGTCTTCCAGATCGATCACCGTGCCGGAAGCGGGGTTGTAGTAAATGTCGTCTTCTGTCATTTCCATAACATGACCGGTGCGGCTTGTAAGAGTATTCTGCTCGGCGGCAGCGGCAAATTTTGCGGCAGCGCTGGCGACAGACGAGGACATGTCGGCGCTGGTCTGCGATGCGGCGGCGGTTTTCGCCCCGGGCGCGGAAGCTGCGCTGCTTCCGTCTGCTGCAAAGGCTGATCCGGCGCCGCCCAGAAGCATGGTGGCGCTGACCGCGGCAGTGAGCAGCAGGGTCATAAACTTTCTCTTCATAACTTTCCTTCTTTCTGTATGGGGCTTTGATATCGGCCCTGTAATATGGTTACAATATACAATTGTATTATCTCATATGATGGAAAAATCCCCAGAAAGACTTTGTACGGGCTGTGTAAAATAACAGGGTCCTGTCCCTGGTTCGTCCCGTCCAGGCCCAGCAGTAATCATACAATAGTCAGTCAATACTCATAAAATCGTGAAAAAGTGAAGGATGATGCCTCATAAAAATGTAAAATATATTGAAATATGACTCATAAAATAGTAACATTTATTTATGGAGGAAAGAAAAATGTATTTGAAGCGCCATATAGATGACTATCTGAGAGACTGGAAAAATGACAGCAATCGAAGGCCTTTGATCGTCAAGGGCGCCAGACAGGTCGGTAAAACGGAGAGCATTCTGCATTTTGCTGACGCGAATTATGATCATTGCATCGAAATAAATTTTGTCAGAGATAAAAAGTTTCTCGGTATTACAGAAGACGGATATAGCGCGGAATCTGTTATTAAGAGTATTACAAGGATCGATCCTTCCCTGACTTTCGTTCCTGGAAAAACATTGATTTTCTTTGACGAGATCCAGGCGAATCCGGACATCGCGACGTCGCTCAAGTTCTTCAAGACGGACGGGAGATACGACGTGATCTGCAGCGGTTCGCTGCTCGGAGTAAGCTATCGGCAGATCGAGAGCAACAGTGTGGGATATAAATCGGATTATGAAATGGATTCCATGGATTTCCATGAGTACCTTTGGGCGTTGGGGTATGATGATGAATTGGTTGAAGATATTTTTTCGCATATGCAGTCTGTGGAACCTTTGTCCAATTCATTCCACGAACTGATGTACAGCAGATTTCTTGACTATGTTATTCTCGGAGGAATGCCCGCCGTGGTGAAACAGTTCGTTGAAACGGGCAATTTCGGCGGTACACTGGAAATCCAAAGGCAGATCATTGAGGACTACAAAGAAGATATTGTCAAGTATACCAAGGGACTTGAACAGGCAAGGATCCTTAATGTTTTCAATCACATACCGGTTCAGCTGGGGAAGGATAATAAGAAATTCCAGATTTCCAAAGTTGCTCGCGGAGCAAGGTTCAAAGATTACTGGGGTTGTATAGACTGGCTGAACAGAGCCGGAATCACCAGCGTATGCTATTGCATGGCTTCGCCGGAGCTGCCCCTTAAGGGTAATTATGACGAGAAAAAATACAAGATCTACTTCAGGGACACGGGACTCCTGATCGCCCAGCTCGATGATGAAGTCCAATACGATTTGAGAGCAAACAAGAACCTTGGAACATATAAAGGTGCTATTTACGAGAGTATCGTTTCGGAGGCGATGGTCAAGGCAGATATGCCGCTCCTCTACTATAAGAAAGAAAACTCGACTCTCGAGATGGATTTCTTCGGCAGAACCATAAAAAATCTGGTGCCAATCGAAGTTAAAGCGGGTGATGCACACGCCAGATCGCTTAAGACAATGATCAATAGCAGATCATATCCTGAAATTGAATGGGGCATCAAGATCAAGCGGGGGAATATCGGATACGAAAACAATATTTATACGTTCCCGCATTACTGCAGCTTTCTTCTGAAAAGATTTCTGAGAAGCAAAAGTGAAAATAAGGTCAACCAGACGGGTGCAAACTGGAAGTAAAAAGGTGCAGCAGGCGCCATAGTTCCTGAACTCGGCATATGTTTTCTGTTGCTTTACCTTTCACAGTCTGCTACGCTTTAATAAACAAAGGCCTGACCGGCCGGGAAGGTTGTAAATAATGAGAAACAATAGAAGAAGTAAGATATTTGCCCTGCTGCTGTCGGCAGTACTGGCTGTCGGAATGATGGGCCTGACCGGCTGCATGTCCGGAGACGGATCGGGCAGCAGCGCCGGACAGAGTATAAGCCAGAGCGCGGCATCGTCCGCATCCTCGTCAGCGTCTTCGTCGGGCTCGGATGCGCAGTCGGAATCGGGCGTACAGGTGAAAGAATCCGGTACCTACGATGGGCGGGCAGAAGTGGCTTTGTATCTTCACCGCTATGGGCATCTTCCGGATAACTATATCACCAAGAAGGAGGCCCGCGCTCTGGGCTGGTCCGGCGGATCCGTGGAGGAGTATGCCGAGGGGAAATGCATCGGCGGCGACCGCTTCGGCAATTATGAGGGCACGCTGCCCGAGGACGATTCCTACCGGGAGTGCGATATCGACACCCTGGGCAAAAGCAGCCGCGGCGCGAAGCGAATCATATTTTCCGATGACGGGGATATTTACTATACCGGCGACCATTACGAGCATTTTCAGCAGCTTTACGATGCGGACGGGCCGGTGAGTCAGTAGGAGCAGCAGGATATAAAAGGGGGGACCCATGAATAGTCAGTATTTTATCGATCTGTCTGGCGTGAGGAGCCGGCAGGAGATCCACCAGCGGCTCCGGCAGGCTCTGCCTCTGCCGCAGTGGTACGGCGATAACCTGGACAGCTTATATGACGTGCTCACGGAATGGAACGGGCCGGCGGAGCTGGTATTTCAGAACTGGGCCGGGGCGAAGGAAGCCGGGCCGGAATACATGGACCGGCTGCGCAGGATGCTTGGCGACGCCTGCAGAGAGAATCCGGCGCTGACGGTGGAGTTCCAGGAGTAGATTTCCGGGCGTCTTGCGCCTGGACTTCCTTAGTAGTCGGTCGGGAGCGCTTTGATCGGCGCTTTACCGCTGCCGAAAGGCAAAAAGTATATCATCTGCGCTGCGAAGCTCAATTTGATAGAACTTTCTGGGGCGGGCTGAGGCATAAGTTATATCAAATGCGCCCAGAGCTGCAATAAAATAGAACTTTTCACGAGCACGTAGCCCAGTTTATAGAAGAAGTTATATCACACGGTTCTGAGAGCGTAAAATGATAGAATTTTGGAGGCGGAGCAGGGCGGAACAAAGGCCCGGCTGGGGCTGAAGTTCTATCAATCGAGCTTGAACATGCGATTTGATATAATTTGGTACTGCAGCGGAGGCTAAGAGTTCTATCAAATACCCGTTTCGGGTCAGAATGATATAACTTTTGATCCGATTCGTACTAAGGCGCAGCTCGACTGGCAATCGAGCGGCCGGTAATCGAGACGCTGACGATCAATCGGTCGTCAATCAGGCAAACAAATAACATGGAGGAAGAAATGAACAAACCGATACTTGTAGTTATGGCAGCGGGAATGGGTTCGCGGTACGGCGGGCTGAAGCAGATCGATCCCGTGACCGATAAGGGTGAGATTATTCTGGACTTTTCGCTGTACGACGCGATGATCGCGGGGTTCAGTAAGGTAGTCTTTGTAATAAAGGAAGAGAATGAAGAGGCGTTCCGGGAGCTCATGGACGGCCGGGCAGGAAAGCACATGGAGCTTTGCTACGCGTTCCAGAAGCTGGACGATCTGCCGCCGGGATATCAGGTGCCGGAGGGACGGGTCAAGCCCTGGGGCACAGCCCACGCGGTTTACAGTGCGCGGAAGTATGTCGACCAGCCTTTTGCGGTGATCAATGCGGACGATTACTACGGGCCCGGCGCTTTCGGGACGCTTTATGACTTTCTGGAGAACGTGAAGGACGGTGATCCCGCGGCAGGCGGCCGTTACCATTACGCCATGGTGGGATACCGGCTGGCGAATACGATGACGGAGAACGGCGGCGTGGCCCGTGGGGTCTGCCAGGTGACAGAGAAGGGTGAGCTGTCGGGCGTCCACGAGCGGCTCCAGATCCAGTGGCGGGACGGCGGGGCGGTCTGCGCGGCGGATCCCGGAGAGCCGGGCGACGCCGGCGACGGCTGGCTTTACCTGGATCCCGAGTCCACAGTGTCCATGAACCTGTGGGGATTTACGCCTTCGATCCTGGACGCGATGGAAGCGGGGTTTCCGGCGTTCCTGGACCGGGCGCTGGCGGACAACCCGCTGAAAGGGGAATATTTCCTGCCGGGGGTTGTGGAATCGCTGATAAACGATGACAAAGCAGACGTGCGGGTCCTGCGGTCTCAGGACCGATGGTTCGGCGTCACATACCGTGAGGATAAGCCCGGGGTGATGGCCGCGCTTCAGGCTATGAAGGACCAAGGCCTGTACCCCGATCAGCTCTGGAAGTAGGGAGCGGAACGCCCGTCAGGAAAGACGGGAATCCCTGTCCGGAAGTCACTTCCCGGAAACTCATTCCGGCATCCGGCCGAAGTACTCCACCAGACTGAGCTTCTCGCCGGTCTGATGGAAACCGAATCCCAGATTGTTGCCGGAATCGGTGGTGCTGCCGCAGAGCCGTTCGTGGTCCAGGCGGATGCCGGACTGGTCGATCTGCTGCCGGAACCAGGGCAGGGAGAAGTTGTTTGTGCTGGCCTGAGGATAGGTGTCCAGCAGGTTCTTCATGGATCGCGCTCCGTTATCGAAGCAGAAATAGGTGCCCAGGACATGGGCGCCTTTTTTCATGTATGGCGCCAGTTCGTCCAGCAGGAATGTGTCCGAATAGAAGTTGTGCTCGTTTACGGCGAAGAAGTCGATATTCAGATCGACGGATCCCTGCTTCAGCGGGTAGTTCCGGGAGCTGTCTGCCAGGTATAGAATGGGCAGATGATAGGATTCACGGTCGATCAGGTCTTTGTACATTGCGAGGGTCTCGGGGAATTTATCCACGACAATATAGTAGCCCCCGGGTGTGAAAAACTGCTGGTGGTTGTGGAGGAAGAACCAGGCGTTCACGTAGGTCTCCATCACCACGCGGCCGGACAGATCCAGGGCGCGCAGGTCTTCGGTCATGTAGTTGTAGGAGCGCTGGAACAGGCTGATCAGCGAGGGGGGCAGGTCCTTGTAGAGCTCCCGGCCCACATCCGGCTTGTCCACCTCGCCGGCGTAGCCGTTCGGCGTGATGAGGATGCCCTCTTCTATGCGGGCGCGGTAGCCGGGACCGCAGGACTTGCCGGAGCAGCCGGACTTGCTGGAGCCGTCGCCGGTTATGTCTTGGCTGTCCGCGCCGTTTCCGCAGTCGCCCCCGCAGCTGCAGTGCAGATCCGCGTCATAAATGTACTCCATGTCCATGTTTACGTTGGCGATCTGAAGAGGCCTGCCGCAGTAAGGGCAGCAGAGCAGGCCCAGCATGGACAGAGGAACGCCGGTGCACCGGGTCTCGTCCGCTTCCGCCCGGCTGGTCAGGTTCAGAATGCGCTCGTCCAGGCGGTGGATCACGGATTCGTAGTGATGCAGCTTCTGAACGCACCGCTGCCGCTGGCTGGTGTACATGCCCAGCAGCTCCCGCCGGTCCTCCGGATTGTCCAGGCCGGAGATGCGCCGCAAGGACAGCATCCGGTGGATGTCGGACAGGGAATAGTCCAGCTCTTTCAGCTTCAGGATCATTTCCAGATCCCTCAGCGTTTCCTGGTCGAAATCATACTGGCTCCCCGCTGTCCCGCCCCGGGGCGGAACCAGCAGTCCGTAGTTGATGTAGTAATATATATTGTCCTTAGAAAGCCCGTACTTGCGGGCGACCTGTCCGATCTTCATGGTTTCGTTCCTCTTGCCAGCTAAAGTTCATGCATCAATACGAAGTCCCGGAACCGGATATGACGTACTGTACTTGTACTATAGTCAATATCATCATTCGTGATAATTATTTTCTGATTTGAATTGTCGAGATTGGAGAAAGCATCCATTTCACGATTATACGCTTTGTCTTCTGCGATGGAATAAGCGACCTGGATAAAATACTGTTTATTGCCTTTTACGGCAACAAAGTCTATTTCGTGGGCGCCGTCATGATAGACCTGAAGGCTGTAACCCATGTAAATTAGTTCATTATATATGATATTCTCAAAGTTATGTGTCAGGTCATAACGATTATTCGCTATCCGGATAGAATTCAGAGAAACATCCTCGTCATATACTTTTAGATAATATTCTAGCTCTCGCTTAGTTTTTGCAGAATATTTCCGTACAGTAGCGATTGCATATGCTTCCTCCAGATAGCCTATGTACTTGGTAATTGTGGTAACAGAGCATGGGAGACCGGCACCTCGGAGATACTTCTCTATTGACCGTGCGGAGAGAATCCTTCCGTTTGAGAGAAAAATGAAATTGGCCAGTCGTTTAAATACTTCTGTTTTGCGAATTGCGTAGCGGTTAATAATATCATTCAGGATAATGGTTTCGTTCAGTTCGTTCAAATATATCCGCTGAGCCCGCTCGCTCTCGAATTCAATTCTCTTTGGAAATCCACCCCAGACTATATAGTCTGTAAGGGTAATTTCCCGATCAAGCTCTTCACCATAGGCAAGAAGTTCTTTATATACAAAAGGCCTGATACGGAATGAGACATAACGTCCGGACAGCTCCTTCGTAAATTCCCTG
This sequence comes from uncultured Eubacteriales bacterium, assembly GCA_900315125.1. Classification (GTDB taxonomy): domain Bacteria; phylum Bacillota; class Clostridia; order Peptostreptococcales; family Anaerovoracaceae; genus Aminicella. The sequence continues at coordinate 8,596 of OMXT01000078.1, read as the reverse complement.
GAGAGCAATTTGGAGTTAGAACCGCTGATAAAGACGGAGCAGTTTCGAATGCGAAGGGTTTTGCATGCATCCGCCCATCCGTTCACTCGCTGCACTTCGTCGAGGAAAACATAACACAGAGAGTCTCCGCGGTGGGCGTCAACGTATTGCAGCAGAGATAATCCGTCTGGAATGGAGGAAAGAGCGGAGGTATCCTCAAAATCCAGATAAATGATATTATCTGACTGAGATCGGATTTCATCGTAGATTTCCCCAAGAATTACAGATTTACCGCAGCGTCTGATACCGGTAATGATCTTTATTAAATCGCTGCTGTAAAATTCACGGATCGGTTCAATATATTTTTCCCGCTTGATCATACTGTGAGTCCTCCGTTTATGTTTGCAAATGCTTCTAGTGGACATTTTATGTGAGGATGACCTTTTTGTCCAGTACTACTGGACAAAATTTCGGTTTTTGAAAAATTGTCCAGTAGAAAGTGCGCCACTGCTAAAAATATGGAGTAAGCACCATGTTTTTGAGCAAAAATATTAAATACACTCCTTGACATGGAGCGGTCCCCATGGAATACAATGGAAATACAGATTGCGGAAAGAGAAAGTTCGAACATACATCCGGTAAACAGGAAATCCGGCAAACGACACAACCGGAAAATGCAACCGGCCCATCAGCCAAAGGAGAACAGAATAATGAAGATCATCAAGAAAGCAAAGGAGCGCACGGCGGAAGACCGCAGAGAGCTGCGCAAGACTGTAGAAGACATTATCGATACCGTAATAGAGAAGGGCGACGCTGCCCTCAGGGACTACAGCGAGAAGTTCGACGGCTGCGTCCGGGAGAGCCTGCGGGTCAGCCAGGCGGAGATCGATGCGGCATATAAGCAGATGGACCCCCAGGACATCGAGGATCTGAAGGAGGCTTTGGGGAACATCCGGGCCTTTGCGGAAGCGCAGCGGGGCACCCTGAGCGAGCTGCGGGACTTCCAGCCCAAACCCGGCATATTCCTGGGCCAGCGGGTGATCCCGGTGCAGTCCTGCTGCTGCTACGTCCCCGGGGGAAGCTATCCTTTGTACTCCACGGCCCTCATGCTCATCACGCCCGCCAAGGTTGCGGGGGTGAAGAGGGTATGCGCCACGGCACCGGTGGTTCACGGCACAGGCTCCATTCACTACAAAACCCTGGTCGCCATGGATCTGGCAGGTGCGGATGAGATTTATGCCGTCGGCGGAGCACAGGCCATCGCAGCTTTCTCCTATGGTACGGAATCCATCAAGCCTGTTGATATGATCGTCGGGCCGGGCAACCGGTTCGTCGCAGAGGCTAAGAGACAGTGCTACGGGCAGATCGGCATCGACTTCATCGCAGGACCCAGTGAAGTCCTGTGCATCGCAGACGAGAACGCCAACCCGAAGACCCTGGCCGCAGACCTGCTGGCCCAGTGCGAACACGATCCGAATGCAAAGGCTTTTCTGCTGGCGACCAACGAGAAGACCGCAGTGGATACGATCGCTGCGGTAGAAGAGGAGCTGGATGAGCTGGAAACTGCCGGCATCGCCCGCCAGTCCTGGAACGACTATGGCGAAGTCGTGGTTCTGGACGACCTGGACGAGGCGGTCCGGACAGCCAACGACTACGCGCCGGAGCACCTGGAAGTGAACATTAAGGATCCGGAGCAGATCCTGGACCAGCTGGTAAACTACGGTTCCCTGTTCCTGGGAGGCAATACGGCAGAGGTGTTCGGTGATTATGCTTCCGGCACCAACCACACCCTTCCCACCGTCAAGGCGTCCCGCTATACCGGCGGCGTCTGGGTTGGAACGTTCCTGAAGGTCTGTACATCCCAGAGCATGACGCCGGAGGCTTCCCGCACCATCGCGCCCCTTGTGGACCGCATGGCCAAGGGCGAAGGCCTGATGGGCCACGCCCGTGCAGCGGAAGAGCGGATGTGACGCGCAGGTGATATATTTGTGAACTGCCGGTTTACCTGCCTGCAGTTTGCTGATCCTGCGGAAATAGACTGTCTATTTCACCGACCCCGCCGTGTTATTTCACCCCGATGAGAGGTATTATAATAATCACAAAGGGGGTTGCGAAAGCATAGACATACAAACTACTCATACATTCCTTTCAAATAATAGCATAAGACGATAACAACAACGAACAGGAAGCGGGATCCGAAGGGGAGGATCCCGCTTCCTGTTTGTATGCGTCCGGAATCTGTCGGGTGTTTCTGCGTCATAACCGAACTAAATCGACTTTTTTGCGAGAAAGTTCGATTATGGGACTGCCAGGATGTCAACGCGTCTCCACTCATGCCTTCTTCCCGGAGAAGGCGACGCCGAACATCAATATCTCTTTTACACCGCGGGCGGACAGCTCGGCGGTGTATTTTTAGTCTGCAATCTGTTCACGAACCTCCTCGGCGGTGAAGCCGAAGGACAGGTGAGGGTTGTCCTTGATCAGGAGCGTCTTATCCACATAATAATATTCCGTCTGGGCCCTCCGGTAGTCTGAGACGCCTACAGGCAGAGGAAGTCTTCGGACTGATTTCTGTCCATAGTGATTCAGCCGGGAATCTTTCCGGACCGGCAGAGCCCGGTCACCCGTCTTGTTGTCAGTCCCCATCCGGCGGCAAATTCCGCCGCGGTAAGCATGTCTGCCATGGCCTATCCTCCCATATTCCGAATAATTGCCAGTCAAGGCTTTGTAATAAAAGTATATCAAGAAACGGAAATATATCGACGGATAAGCGAACCGCAAACGGCGCAAAGGAATTAATTGCCTGTAATTTCAGAACAGACTTAAATCTCTGTAAATATAACGGATCGTGCAGGGAGTGTGTTACAATATAGAGAAAAGAACGCAGCGAGCAAAAGTGTGCGTCGGAGGTGTTTGACATGAGATTAAGTATGGCGCAGATCGAGGTCAGTCCCAGTGTGGAGGCTAACGAAGCCCGGGCGGTCCGCATCTGTGATCAGGCGGCGGATAGCGACATGGTGATATTCCCGGAGGTGCAGGTCACGCCTTTTTTCGCCCAGTACCCGGCGGGAAACACGCCGTATGATGTGGATAACTATAAAATGAGCATGGGGCATCCCTTTATCGGGCGGCTTCAGGAGGCGGCGAAGAACAATAGTCAGTATATTTCCCCCAATCTCTATATTGAAGAGGCGGGCCGCTGCTACGACCGGTCTCTGTGGATCCGGCCCGACGGTACCATCGGGGGCAAGGCGGACATGGTCCACATTTTCCAGGCGCCCCGGTTCTACGAGCAGGATTATTACACGCCTTCCCGGGACGGCTTTAAGGTGTTCGACACGGAGTTCGGCCGGGTGGGCATCGTGATCTGCTTTGACCGGCACATTCCGGAGAGCATCCAGACCTGCGCCCGCCGGGGCGCCCAGCTGGTCATCATCCCGACGGCCAACTGCAAGGCGGAGCCCATGGATCTGTTCGAGTGGGAGGTGCGGGTGCAGGCCATGCACAACCAGGTCTACATCGCCATGTGCAACCGTGTGGGTACGGAAGGGGATATGGAATTCGCCGGGGAGTCCCTGGTGGCCGGCCCCGAGGGCGACCTGATCGTGAAGGCGGACGACGCCCGCCAGGTGGTCACCTGCGACATCGACCTTTCGGAGGCGCTGCGGTCCCGTGAGCGAAAGCAATGGTCCGCTGTCCGCCGGGAGCAGTTCTATGAGTAGGGAACAAAGCCCGGACCGGCCGGTGACCGCACCCGGGTCTGCGCTGCCTCCCGGATCGGCAGCGCGTTCGGATTCCGCATCGCCGGGGTCGGCAGCGGAAAGTGCCGGCGCCGCCGGCCGGTACGAACAGCTTCGGCAAGCCATGACCCGCTGCGGCGACCCGTCCAAGGCGGTCCAGATGGCGGCATACATGAAAAACCGCTTTTCCTTTTACGGCATCCAGACGCCGGCTCGCCGGGCAATCTATAATGAGCTGCTGAAGCAGGAACGGCGGGCGAAACGGGTGGACTGGCTGCTGCTGGATCTCTGCTGGCAGGACCCCGGACGGGAGATGCAGTACTTCGTCTGTGATTACCTGCTCCGCATGAATCGGTTTCTGATATGGGACGACGTGCCGCGGCTCGAGCAATATGTGAGGAGCCGCCAGTGGTGGGACACGATCGATGTACTGACCAAAGTGATCGGGACTATCGGCAGGTTGGACGCGCGGATCGGCGGCCTCATGCTTCGGTGGGCCGCCGATCCGGATCTTTGGGTGCGCCGGACAGCCATAGAACACCAGCTGGGCTGGAAGGCGCAGACCGACACCGCACTGCTGTCTCAGATTCTGGAAGCCTGCATGGGCACTGAAGAATTCTTTATAAACAAAGCCATGGGCTGGGCTCTCCGCGACTACTCAAAAACGGACCCCGACTGGGTCCGCAATTTTATTGAGGAGCACGTTGATGATCTGAACGCCCTGACCGTCCGGGAGGGGAGCAAGTACCTGACATGGTGAACCCGCTGTTCAGCATTCGACTGTCCTTCACCGATCTGCGAAGTTGGCGCCTGGCATAAATCGGATCATAAGTTATATTTATTTCGATCAGAAGCCGTTTCTGATATAACTTTGTTTCCGTGTTACAGTTATCGAGTATATTAATTTGTGCATTATTGCCGGATTGATATAACTTGCAATCCATCCGGAACACATTTTTGTACTCTCGGCCAGTTTTGAAGCTGTTGGGAGTATATCAATTTCCGGATTTCAGGCCATCTGATATAAATTCCTCTCAGGGAGACGCTTTCTAACGGCAAAAAGTATATCAATCGGGCAGGAAAGTGGATTCTAATATAACATTTGATCCGATATGTACCAGCGGAGAAGCCAAGTGCGGGAAGGGTCAGGTGCGGGAAAGCCCAGATGCATAGAGGTTCAGTTCCTATGATTGGGCAGTTTACTGCTCATCCGCCGCGGCCAGTCCGTCCGCAGCATTCGCCCCATCTGACTTCTCTGCTTTCCGCGCGATCAGGAAGCTGGAGACAGCGGCGGTGAGGGGGACGGTCAGGACCACGCCCAGGCTGCCCGCGATGCCCTGCATGATCTCTATGCCGATGATGTAGCCGTTCATGAGCTGGTTGTAGGACAGGTCGTAGGCGTAGTTCAGCAGGAGGGTGCTCAGGCTGCCCCCCGCGAAGGCCAGGATCAGCGTGTTGATCATCGTGCCCATCATGTCTTTGCCCACGTTGATGCCTGAAGCGAAGAGACGGGCCCGGCCCAGGGAAGGGTCGGTGGCGTGGATCTCTTCTATAGTAGAAGAGATGGACATGCCCACGTCCATGACGGCGCCCAGAGCGGAAATGATGATGCCCGCGAACAGCAGCTGGCCGATTTTCACGGGTGTGGCTGCTTCCAGATAGAGAAGAGAGTCAATATTGGAAACATTGTAGCCGCTGATGCCAGCCCCATGGCCGAACAGCATGGCCGCCGCCCCGGCGGCGGCCACGCCGAAGGTCGTGCCGATCACCGCGGACAGGGTCTTGCGGGTAAAGCCGCCAAGCAGCGTCAGCGACACAAACGTGGAGAACAGCGAAACCAGGATGGCCAGGGCGATGGGCGAAAAGCCCCGGTACATCATGGGGAACATGAAAAAGAAAATACTGACGAAGGTAAACACGAGGCCGATCAGGGCTTTGGCGCCCTTCCAGCCGCCGATGGCGCATACTGCTATGCAGAACAGCAGCAGAAAACTGAAGATGGCCAGCTGCCGGTTCTGGGCGTAGACCGTAGCGATGGTATTGCCCTCCGAATTGTTGACGATGACGATGACGCGCATGCCCACTTCGCAGTTGGCGCCGAACATCATACTGCTGGGACTCGTGGCAGTCAGGACTTTGTTCTTAAAATTCCCGGACTGCATCTTCACCTCCACAGTCTGGCTGCCGTAGCGCTTCCCGTCCTCCGCCACGTTGTCCTTCAGGATCTTCACCACCGTGGCACGCTCGTAATGACTGCCTTTGTCACTGACCAGGGGCACCTTGTCCACCCGGCAGGCTGCCATGGACACCAGGATCACTGCAATCGTCAGAATGATCCACGCGATCGTTTGTTTTTTCTCAATATTCATATTCCCGTTTCCTTTTTTCAGATATAACAAAGCCTTGTCTGCACGAAAGCCGCCCCCCGGAAAACCGGGTGGCGGCCCACTTATTTCTGTTTCAGGTATGCTGCCCGCCAAGGCTCGCATCCGTGCATCCGTGTTTCAGAGTATCCTTATTTGAATGACTCTTATTTGATCGTTACCTTCTTGACTGTGCTGTAAGCGCCCTTGGTGCTTCCTGCGATGGTGCGAGCCTTTACATAGTAGGTCTTGCCCTTCTTCAGTCCCTTGATGGTCTTGCTTGTCTGACCAGCCTTCAGGGTTACCGTCTTAACGTTCTTGGTGATCTTCTTGTCTGTTCCGTACTTGATCTCGTACTTGGTCGCTGCAGCGGACTTGGTTACGGTTACCTTCATGGACTTCTTAGCAGCCTTGACCTTGATTACCTGCTTCTTTACGACTTTCTTCTCAGCGTTAGAAGTCTTCTGGATGGTGTATGCGGAAGATCCGCCAAGCTCAGCGTTGGTCTGTGCGTCATAGGTCTTGATGGTCAGCTCGTCGCCGCTTACCTTAACTACGGAGTAGGACGGAGTCCATGTCTGAGATCTCTCGGAGATGTAATCCTGCTTCTGGGGGATCAGGTTGTAGAACTTGGATCCTGTAGCGGAGTTCGCCTCCATGTAAACGGTTCCCTTCGGGTTCGTTACTGTTCCGGACTGTGCGTCACTCTGGATGGTGTAGTCGTTGTTTTCAGCCAGGTATGCGTCCTTAGCATCGGAGGAATCTCCAGCCTTTACGCCCAGTGCTGCGTAATCCGCGCCAGTGTAGGCTTTGTGCTCCTTGCCGTCGCTTGTCAGCTGATATGTTCTGGAATAGGTGTGGTCATGTCCCTGGAGGGCAACGTCGATGTCATACTTGTCGAACAGCGGTGTCAGCTGTGTACGGAGTACGATACCGTCGGAATCGGAGTGGTCATAACCGGATCCGTAGATGTCCTGGTGGAACATTACGATACGCCATTTAGCGTCTTTGTCGGAGTCGATGGCCTTCTTGATGGTCGCCTCATGGTCAGCAACGTTGTAGTCGTTTGTGTCCAGGATGATGAACAGAGCGTTGTTGTGGCTGAAGAAGTAGTCGGTTCCTGCCTTGGTGGAATCCTTGGTTCTCTCCTGAGAATTCGGGTTGTTGAAGTGCAGGGTGTACTGGTTGGACAGAGAATCGTGGTTGCCGATGGTGGTAGCTACCGGCAGGCTGCGGAGCTGCTCCGGTCCAAGGTATCCAGCGTATTCTGCCTCGAGAGAAGAACCGCTCTTCTTGTTGTTGTAGTTGATCTGGTCGCCGGCGGACATCATGAAGCTTACATCAGGATGAGCGCTGGTTGCGTTCTTCAGTGTCTGGATCCAGTTGAAGGAGTCGTTTCTTGCTACCAGGTTCTTGGATCCGTCGATATTATTGGTGATCTTGCTTCCGTCATTGGTGGTGCGTCCTGTGGAAGCGCCGATCTGCGGGTCGCCTACATAGAGGAAGCTGAAGCTCTTATTGGATCTTGTGTTGAAGCTCTGTGCCTCCTGCCATGCGCCATCCTGGAAGATCTGATAATAGTAATGGGTGTTGGGTTCCAGGCCGGTAACGGTTACCTTATTGGAATTGTAGCCTTCCAGCTTCTGCTGTGTGTAAGTGTCTGTTCCCAGCAGATCCTTCTGGGACTCGATGGTGATCTGAGTTCCGGAGAATTCCGTTGCCTTGGTCTCCAGGTCTGCCTTCTTGTTCTTCACGATGCGGACCTTAGGTGTTTCCTTGGTCTTGGAATACCATGCGAAGTTCATTTCTGTCTCATTGGCGCCCGGCGTCATGACAGCGTTCTCATAGTTGCTGGAGTAAGCGTCCCAGTTCTTGCAGAACTGCGCCCACTCGCCAGACTTGTCATTGATGCTGGCGTCGTTGAACTGCTCTGTCATCGCGAAGGACGGTGCGATAGACATGGTGAGGATCGTTGCAGTAGCGAGACCTGCTGCAGCGAACTGCTTAAGATAGCTTCTCTTCATTTCTAACTTCCTTTCTTTTTTTCACTGCTTTCTTCTAAAGCCACGTCCAGTATAGCGAGTGAATGTTCCAACAAAGTCACGGCTTGGCAAGAATTACGTAAATGAATGTAAAATGTTCGGCACGGTTTGGCCTGCCCGGGCGGGGTTTGTAAAGTGCGGCGGGCGGCCTCCTTTCGGGAATTTCCAGACAATTGTGCGCAATTGAAATGCAGATTCAGAGAAACGGACGGTTGAAAATAAAGATTGGTTATTTGTACGTTGATAGAGAATGACGCTTTAAATCCGAGTGAACACGTCATTGTAATTTAAAATATTAGTTGAAACCCGGGAACAGTATTTCAAGTTAGAATATAAATTTGAAATAATTGCAGAATTTGCTGTCGACAGCATATATTCATTATGCGTTACAGTTCAGGGGGTGGACGTGAATGAAAATGTTCATCACTATATGGTGATGATTATAAGCGATGTCTCGGGAAGCAATAGTTTC
>OMXT01000081.1 GCA_900315125.1 uncultured Eubacteriales bacterium | reverse complement strand
AGTTTTAGCCAAACATCATTATACTTGAAGATTAAGCTCTTGGCTCTTTTTATTTTTCTAATTTACACCATTATACAGGCATAACCGAGAATGAGCATAAACGCTGCAGCAAAAATATATTTTCATTCAATTCTTTAATCGTTTGATATAACATTACATTCTCACCGGACACAAGAGGATGAGAGAATTATATTTTACTGCCCGTTTCCGCATATCTGATATAATTTCTGCTTAGGCCAGCAGAAGCAATTTATATTTTTAATTGTTGAAAGTTCTATCTGATATAATTTTTGCTCTTTGAGAACTTTATACAGACAGCGGCCGCACAAAAAAAGGCTATCCCCCGGCACATTGCCAGTGCGGAAGTAATCCATCCGGAGATTCTGGCGGAGATTCTGGCGAAGATTCTGGCGGATTGGATTACCCCGCAGCGGGGACAGTCTTCAGTATCCTTTATATTCAGTTATTTACAGGTTTTCTCACTGTTGCACGCCATACGGAATTGCACGCCGTCCGGTATTGCGCATCGTACGGAATTGCATCCCGTTCGGCAGATGCCGCAGCAGCTATTCGCCGGCTTCAATGCATGCATCCAGCGGCATTACTGCTTCCACTTCGGCGACATTACTGCATCCAGTTCGCAATGTTGAAGAACAGCGTCAGGACGATAACGAAACCCACCATGCTGCATGACACGATGACGCGGGTCCGGGATGGGCGGCGCACTGCGTTGGGGTTGAAGTACTGCCGGATCTCCCAGATGATGAACAGCACCAGGAGCGGCAGGAACAGCAGCGACATCTGTCCGTAGGTCAGAAACTTGGTTTTGCGCGCGACTGCGATGATAAACAGCGTCACCACGAAATATAAAATAACGATTCCGGTGAACAGCTCTTTGCGATCCTCGCGGCGCTGCTCTGCGTCCTTCTCTGGCATTTTCTGCTCCTTTCGTTCCATACTCTCGTCTCCTCCGGGCTGTCGCCCCGGCATATTTCTCAGGCAACAAAGCCCTGACCGGCACTTAACCCGGCATTGGTCTGCGATCTCCATGCTCTGCGGCCCGTTCGCTTTCTATTCCACTTCCTCGTAGTCCAGATCGTCGGGTTTGCGGGCGCCGTCTGTCTCGTAGACGCCTTCCACGCCGCACTTCGGACATTTGCCGAAATCATCGCCGAACTCCGGAATCATATCCAGAGCATACTTGAACTTCAGTCCGCATTTCGGACAGTGGTAATACATAAAGCTGGGTCCCCAGGTCATTGCAATCCTCCAAATTCTAAATCCTATATTCCATAATCTCCGCGCCGGACGGGCAAACCATTCTGCATCGCCCGTCCGGGCGCTTCCGAAATGCAGCCCGCCCCGGATCGAGGCGGGCTGCATCATTAAACAGTCATTATTATTTTAATCACTTTCGGGACAATTTCAATCCCCGGAATTGCAGTCTGCGGAATAACTTTCCTTTACAGATAATCCTTACGACTAATTGGGTCCAATCATTCCCGGCAGCGTCAGCAGTCCGATGCATGTGATAATGAACATGATCACGAAGATGTATGCGCAGTATCCCCATACCTTCTTAAGAGGTACATTGACGACAGCCAGAGCAGGGATCAGGTACAGCGGCTGCAGCAGGTTCGTGGCCTCATCACCATAGACAAACGCATTCAGGATGTCCGGGATGTAGCATCCCTTGTCCAGAGCCAGAGGAATGATGATCGGTGCCTGTACGATGAACTGACCGCCCTGAGACGGGATGAACAGGTTCAGGATACATGCGGAGATGTATGTGATCAGCGGCATAGTCTGGGTCGTTGCAACGCCGGACAGTCCGTCGATGATCATAGTGCCCAGACCGGATGTGGACATCATGCCCATGATCGCGCCGTAGAACGGGAACTGAATCATTACGTCCGTTGCCAGAGCCATGGAATCTCTGATCGCTGCGATAAACTTACGCGGCGTATTGTAAACGATGGCGTCCAGAGAAATGAACAGGAAAATCATGAAGTTCAGGTTCAGGGACTTCAGGAATCCTACGGTGAAGAAGCTCCAGAATACATAGATCAGGCCGATAGCAGCGACGATGTACATCAGGATCCTGGATCCGTTCATCTTTTCAGCCGGCGTCATCTCGTCCGGTTCCTCAACGACCAGGTCCTCATCAGCGATCTCGCCGTGGAATTCGATGATCTCGGATGCCGGCGGTGTAGTCAGGATAGATACTATGGTGATGATGATGGCCAGGATGAACCAGAGCACGACGTTCATTGGGTTATACGTTGTCAGGTTCTGGGGCAGTACGCCGATCAGATCTTCCATGAAGTGGCCTTTTCCGGCAACCAGAGCGTATACAGAAGCGGAAGGTCCCATGCACTGTCCGAAGATCATGCAGGTGTATCCTGCGGCGATCATCATCGGGAAGTGCAGTCCCTTGACCTTCTTCGCCATACGCATGGCCAGGATCGGGGTAACTACGGTACAGAATGCCCAGTTAATGAAAGAAGCGACATAACCGAAGATCATGAGTACGACCATGCAGCCTCTCGGTGTGCGGCCCAGCAGTGCCAGTTTATCCAGGAATCTCCTGATGACCGGCGCTTTCGCAAAGGCGGCGCAGACAACGACCATGATTGTCATCTGGAATGCGAATTCAGACTGTGTCCAGAATCCATCATACCAGTAGGTGACCATGTTCATGAATGTGGATTTGGTCAGAAGCCATCCACAGATGAATACGATCAGGGACAGGATGACGCAGAATACGAAGGCATCCGGGATCAGCCTGTCAGCAGCGAACTGGAACTTCTTGGATATTCTCCAGAAGATATTTCCACGATCCTGCTTGTTCATTGTTTCAGCAGTAGGCATAGAATAACTCCTTTTCGTTTCCTATAAAATTGTAATAACAACAACGATAAACTAAGTTAATGTTACGATAATTGCGGCGGCAGCCGTCCCGGGGCTGGAGGGAATCCCGCCCCGGGAGACTTATACAGACTCGGCGTCCGCGCGATGTGCCAATCGTTATTAATAAACCAAGTGATTAATAAACTATTTGCTGATGCCGAGGATCTGTCTTGCTTCGTCCGGCGTAGCAACTTCGCAGCCATATTCTTCAATGACTCTCTTCGCTCTCTCAACGAACTGAGCGTTGCTCTCTGCCAGAACACCCTTGGAGTACATAACGTTGTCTTCCATTCCTACACGGATGTTTCCGCCCAGAGCGATGCCGGCATACATAACTTCCATAGCTGTGTGGCCTACGCCGAAGCAGCTCCATGTGGAACCGGGGCACAGCTGATCCATGGTCTCCTTCATGAATACCAGGTTCTTAACAGATCCCGGGATTCCGTTTGCGCATCCCATGCAGAACTGGAAGTGCAGAGGAGCCTTCAGAACGCCCTTCTTTACGTAGTAAGCAGCGTTGGCAATCATGCCCGGGTCGAATGCTTCGATCTCCGGCTTGGTGTTTGTCTCCTGGAACAGCTGTCCCAGTTCTTCCAGGAACTTGGGGCTGTTCAGGAACAGTCCGCTGTTCAGCCAGTTCATGGATCCGCAGTCATAGGATGCCATTTCCGGCTTCAGTTCCTTAACGTGCTCCATACGAGTCTCATCTGTTGCGTAGATATCGCCGGATGTGGTCAGGTTCAGGATGATGTCGCAGTCGGGGTGATTCTTGTGAATCAGCTCAACGGTCTCTCTGAACTTGTTGTGATCCATAGTACCGTTTCCTTCGTCATCTCTCATGTGAAGATGAGCGATGGCAGCGCCTGCCTTCCAGCACTCATATACGTCTTCGCTGATCTCTGCCGGTGTCATGGGGACGTTGGGGTTGTTCTCCTTCTTAGGCCAGGCGCCTGTAACTGCAGCAGTGATTATGCGTTTGTTCTTTAAAGCCTTATCCATTTCTATTACCTCCAAAACATATCTTTTTTATTGATACAAAGCCCTGACAGGCCTTTGTTTACGAATGATGATTACTTCTGATACAGCATGCGGATCAGGTACGCGTTCAGATCCTCGTTGCACTTCTGGATCGATTCCGGCGTCCACTTGTAGAAGCCTTCGCCGCTCTTGAATCCCATCTTTCCCTCTTCCTTCATCTTGGTCAGCAGCGGAGAAGGTTCGTGGGAATCCTCGATGCTCTTCAGTACGTAATCGTGGATGTTGTATGTCAGATCCGTTCCTACCATATCGGAGTTCTCCAGAGGAGCCAGCTGGGGCAGGCGGAGACCGAAGCTGTTCTTAATCGCGGTATCAACGGTAGCAGCGTCGGCGATGCCGTGCTCAACGATGGAGATTGCCTCCCTCCACAGCGCGTGCTGCAGACGATTGGCGATGAATCCCGGAACGTCCTTGTTGCAGAGGCAGGGCTTCTTGCCGGCCTTGGTCATGAAGTCCATGACCGTGTCTACGGTTTCCTGGTTCGTTGCGTCTGTTCTTACGACTTCTACCAGCGGGATCAGGTGGCCCGGATTCCAGAAATGGGTTCCGACGAAGCGCTCTCTGTGCTTCAGGTTCTTGCTGATCTCTGTGGGGCTCATAACAGAAGTGTTGGTGCAGAAGATGCAGTCCTCGCGGCAAACTGCTTCCAGTTTGGCGAAGGTGTCCTGCTTCAGCTTCATATCTTCAAATACAGCCTCGATGACCAGGTCCGCGTTCTTTACTGCGTCGCTTTCCAGATCCTGGGTGAAGCTTACTCTGCTCAGTCTCTCAGCAAGCTCATCCTCTGACAGGACGCCTGCTTCTACGAGCTGCTTGGTATTCTGACGGATGCCTGCTTCTACATCGACGGGCTTCACGTCATAAACGGTTACATTGTGATCCTTAGAAGCGGTTGCCACATAGGCGATGTTCTTTCCCATCAGTCCGCCGCCGACAACCAGTACATTCTTGATCGTTTTCATTGCGCATAGATCCTTTCCTACATTTGATATCTGATATATCTTTAATATATTTTCGATAAGCGGGATGATCCGCTCATTTGATCGACTATTTGATTTCCTGCCCTTCGGACTCCCGGACCGGACAGCGCCTGCGGCAGCCCTGGGTAGAAGAGGCTGCCGCCTGCTGTAATCCGTTGTTGCCTTGCTCCTGATCCAGAGAGAGTAACGAATCAGGAGAATCGTGCAATTATCAATTGAGGTTATTTGTTTGGGCACAATAGTATATAGCATCGCCCGTGCCAAAATATAAGGATAAAGGAATTGCAAGGTTTACCGCAATTTTAGCGCAATTTTGCATGTCTCAATAAAACAACAATGTCTCGATTTTGCATCCATGCATGATGCAAAATCGAGACATTTCTTTTCCTGTAACAGCCGGTCGAGCCTTTGTTACTTCTTATGCAGCTTTCGGTAGAGCACGCTCCGGTGGATCCCCAGCCGCTCCGCTGTCTTGCCCACGGAACCGCCGCACTCCGCCATGGTCTTCTTGATGAAGAGCTGTTCCGCGTAATCCGTGAACTCTTTCAGTGTGCTGAATTCCATCTGGTTCGGGTCCAGCATCCGCAGGTCATTTGCCTGTCCGCCGGCATTCCCTGTGCTCCCGCCGTTCCCGGCTCTCCCGTTTGTTACGGAAAATTCATCGCCGTATTCTGCCGTGGGGATGGGCGTGAACACCAGCTTGTTGTTGCGGCTGATGACGTAGATCCGCTCTATGACGTTGCGGAGCTCCCGGATGTTGCCGGGCCATCGGTAGTTCAGCATGGTCTCTACGGTCACGTCCGCCAGCTCCTTATGGGTGCCGTATTTCTGGTTCAGCTCGTCCAGGAAGAGCTGGGCGATGGGGATGATGTCGTCCTTCCGTTCCTTCAGAGAGGGCAGGTGGATGGTGAACACGCTGAGCCGGTAGTAGAGGTCCTCACGGAACGTCTTCTGCTCCACCATTTCCATCAGGTTGTTGTTCGTGGCGCTGATGACCCGGACGTCCACGTGGATGTTCTTGATGCCGCCCACCCGGCGGATCTCGTGATTTTCCAGCACTCGCAGGAGTTTGGACTGCAGAGCCAGGGACATCTCGCCGATCTCATCCAGGAACAAAGTCCCGCCGGACGCGGCTTCGAACAGTCCGATCTTGCCCTCCCGGTGGGCGCCCGTAAAGGACCCGGACTCGTAGCCGAAGAGCTCGCTCTCCAGCAGGCTCTCCGTCATAGCCGCGCAGTTTATGCTGATGTAGGCGCCCTTTTTCCGGGGCGACTTTTCGTGAATCATCTCCGCGATCATGTCTTTGCCCGTGCCGCTCTCCCCAAGGATGACCACGCTGCTGTCCATGGGCGCCACCGCCTCTACCGTAGAAAGGACATTTTTCATCACCGGGCTGTTGGCAACGAAGACCCTCTTGTCCTGTAATCGCATATAGGCGATCTCACGCCGCAGCCGTTTGTTTTCCTCGCTATTGCGGCTGATCACCGATTCCCATTCCTGGTTGTGCTCCAGGCTCATATTGTTGGTAATGACATACGCCAGCTTCCCGTCGTCGCCAAATACAGGAACACTGTTGGAGAATGTCATAGCCTTCTTATTGTCGCTGATCGAGCCGGTGGCTGGCTGTTTGGTCCGGATCACCTCCAGAGTCGTAGATCCCCGGTATATGCCCTCGTCGATCAGTTCCCGAACGTTCTTCCCCTCCATTTCCTCGCAGGTGGTATGGAGGCGTGCGGCAGCCAGCCGGTTTGTAAAGATCACATTGCCCTCCCCGTCCGTCACGAAGATGGACTCCTGGTAATGCTCCTTCAGCGCCTTCAGCAGTTTCTCATCAAAATCACTCACAGCAAACATACCCCCTCTCAGTGCTGCCAGGCATCCCGCCGCAAACCATCATCGCCAGACTCCTGCGCAGCAATCTGCCCCTCATGCTTACCGAATATTCTATCATTGTTACGCACACTTATTCAAGTAGCCGCCTGGCCAGAGTATACAAAAATCCCAGCGGATATTTGCCGTTCCGCCGGGATGGTGTTCTATGCCTGTTTGTTATTTTATCTGGCCTGCTTCAGCCTGCCGCCCGCCAGCTCGGAAGCCTGCCGCCGCCAAATTCAGCCGCTGTCATACTTCTGCATCCGTTTCCGGATTATTTCAGGCCCAGGATCTGTCTTGCCTCGTCCGGTGTCGCAGCCTCGCAGCCGAATTCCTCTATGACGCGCTTCGCTCTCTCAACGAACTGGGCATTGCTCTCTGCCAGAACGCCCTTGGAATACATGACGTTATCCTCCATGCCTACGCGGATGTTGCCGCCCAGGGCGATGGCCGCGTACATGATCTCCATTGCTGTATGGCCTACGCCGAAACAGCTCCATGTAGAGCCGGGGCACAGCTGATCCATGGTCTCCTTCATGAACAGCAGGTTCTTGACGGAACCGGGGATCCCGTTGGCGCATCCCATGCAGAACTGGAAGTGGAGCGGCGCTTTCAGCACACCCTTCTTCAGGTAATATGCCGCGTTGGCGATCATGCCCGGATCGAATGCCTCGATCTCCGGCTTGGTATTGGTCTCCTGAAACAGCAGTCCCAGCTCTTCCAGGAACTTGGGGGTGTTCAGGAACAGGCCGTTGTTCATCCAGTTCATGGAACCGCAGTCGTAGGATGCCATCTCCGGCTTCAGCTCCTTGATGTGCGCCATGCGGGCTTCGTCTGTGGCGTCGCTCTGACCGGATGTGGTCAGGTTCAGGATTATGTCACAGTCCGGGTGATTCTTATGTACCAGCTCCACGGTCTCACGGAACTTGTTGTGGTCCATGGTCCCGTTTCCGTTGTCGTCTCTCATGTGTACGTGGGCAATGGCTGCTCCCGCCTGCCAGCACTTGTAAATATCCTCGCTGATCTCTGCAGGCGTCATGGGCACGTTGGGGTTGTTTTCTTTCTTCGGCCATGCTCCGGTGGTTGCGGCTGTGATTATACGCTTGTTCTTTAAAGACTTATCCATCATTTTCCCTCCAATGATCTCTTTCATTAATGACAGACGGGATAAGGGACAGTCCGGGTCGGCGGCGGCCGCGTGCACGACGTGATGCGGCCGCCGCCGGTCTGTCCGACTGTCTGTATTCTATCCCTCTGGTGATAACGATTGGCAGAAAAATAGAAAGCAAGTCGCGTGCCATGTCAAGCCATTCAGATAATCATTGGAATTTCAACGATTGATATTCCGTGCCGGCCGCCCGCCGCCGGCTGCTGTCGCAGATGTGCAACGCGTGCCCCTGGCCGCGTTGCACATCTGCGGTCAAACCGCCCGGAATAACATCCGGTCAGGCCTTTGTTCCATAAACCGTGCCCGCCAGGTAGTTCACAAACTGCTGGGCCGCTCTGCCGGAATAACCGCCGTGGCGCAGCTCCCAGGCGTGGGCCTGCTTCCGCAGCTCATCGGGATCCATGGTGATTTCCGGACAGCGGGCCGCCAGCTCCCGGACGATCTCGTCGTATTCCATGGGCGTAGGCGCGAAATACCCGATGGACAGTCCGAACCGCCCGGCCAGCGAAAGCTTCTCCTGGACGGTGTCGTTCCTGTGCATATCCTCCTTAGCCTCATCGTACCGGTCGGTCCATGTCTCCCGGATCAGGTGGCGCCGGTTGGACGTGGCGTAGATCAGGACATTCTCCGGATAGGGCTCAATCCCACCCTCGATCACGGCCTTCAGGTACTTGTAATCCACCTCGAATTCCTCGAAGGACAGGTCATCCATATAGATAATAAACCGATAATTGCGATTCTTGATTTCCGTGATGACCCGGGCCAGGTCTTTAAACTGGTGCTTGTAGATCTCGATCATCCGCAGTCCCCGGGAATAGTACTGATTCAGGACAGCCTTGACGCTGGTGGATTTCCCGGTGCCCGCGTCCCCGTAGAGCAGCACGTTGTTCGCCTTTCTTCCTTCAACAAAGGCTTCTGTGTTGGCAACCAGCTGTTTTTTCTGTATCTCGTATCCCACCAGATCCTCAAGGCGCACATCGCTGGTGTTTGTGATGGGGATCAGCAGACTGCTGTTCTCGTACGGGCTGTCAGGCAAACCTGTCAGCGGATTCACCAGTCCACCCCAGCCGTCAAACAGTGTGTCGAACGTCTCGTCTCTTTCGCCCGATCCCTTGCGCTCCGACTCCTCAGAAAGACGGAACGCCTTGTTCAGTCCGTATTTTCCCACGCCGTAATCCCGGTAAAATTCCGTTACGGTAACAAAGACCTGATCGGCGTCTTTCGCCTCCTCGATCCGGCGGCTCAGGCCGCGGACACGGTACGACACGGCTTTGTTAAATATCTGCTCCCGCTTGGCCATGGCATGGAAGTCACTGAGGGCAGTGAAGCAGTCTATCCCCAGCCATGGTTTTAGATCTTCCTCCATGGGCCGGAAGTCATAATCGAACAGCTCTTTAAAAATCAGAAAATCCCCTTTCGCAAAGGCATTGACCGATCCTTCCCCTGCCCCTGTTTTCTCCGATACCAGCGTGAAGGGCGTCACCGTCATAGCCAGGATATACGCAAGATAATTGTGCCACAGGTTCCCGTCGAACCCGTACCGCGTCGCCAAATCCAGCAGCCGATGCACCTCATTCAGCGCCCGGGAAGCCAGATCCCGGGGGTTGTAAATGTCATCAGTCAGCGCAGCCAGCTCAGTCTGTTCGTTATGCTCAGTCAGCCCATTATCATTGCGCGCCGCAGCCCCTTTTTCTTCTGGAATCGATCCGCCCAGCCCTGCCTTGCCCTGCTTCCAATCCTGATAGTCCCGGCAGACCTCCGCCAGCTTCACCAGTATACTGTCGTCTCCTATATTCCTGTATACAACCAGTTTAGAAATCAAATCATACATATTCTGTTCGCGCATAGTCCGTGCTCATCCTCCATCATTCAACATTTCCAATGTATCCACTGACATATCTACTGAAAATTATAGCATCCTCCGCCGAATTCTCAATTGATTTCTTGCTTGGCCTGGCCTCGTCCCTCCGCTGACATCCATCCACTCCTCGAATTAGTACAAAACGGATCATAAGTTATATTATTATTGGCTTAACGGCATTTCTGATATAATTTCTATCCTTCCTTACAGTCACTCGTTATATCAGAATTAATATTCCTAACCTTTTGATATAACTTTTAGGCGCACTTTATGGTAAGTTCTTCACTTAGAGTATATTATTTCATGCTTTCAGGGCTGGTTGATATAAATTAACAGTCGAATCACGATTCATTCTCCGATAAAATTATATTTTTTCACGCATATTGGTGGAATCGATATAACTTATGCTTTTCGAACGCTGAAAAAGTATATCAATCAGACCCTTGCGTTCCAAATGATATAACTTTTGCCTTTACGACCCTGCGCTACTGCGGTCTGATTGCATTCTGATGATTACACCAAAACATGCGATCCGGCCGTCTTGTTGACCCGCAGTTTATTCGCTTCCTAAATTCTGATTTTCCGGCAAAATAAATAAGGAAACTGCCTCGTGGAATCTGATGGATTT
>OMXT01000089.1 GCA_900315125.1 uncultured Eubacteriales bacterium | reverse complement strand
GGTCTGCCGGAATATCCTTGAACCCATCGCCCGTCCAGATGTTCATTACACAGGTCTGACCCAGTTCCTTCGCCAGGTACTCAGAAATGCGGATGCAGGCTTTGCCGTGGTCGATCCAGAACTTCCTCTTCTCTTCATTCGGCGATGACAGTGTAAGCGGGTCGCATTTTTCGTGAGAGAAGAACGTAGGGTTAAAGTCGCATCCCAAACCTCTTTCTTTGCAGAAATCGACCCATTTCTTAAAGTGCTTCGGCTCCAGTTTATCTCTGTCCACCCATCCGCCGTTCTCATCGTCAAAGATCGCGTAACTGGCGTGCAGGTTCAGCTTGGGCTTGCCGGGGATCAGTTTCAGCACCTCATCGATATCTGCCATCAGTTCTTCCGGTGTTCTTGCCCTGCCCGGATAATTTCCTGTGGTCTGGATCCCTCCGGTCAGCGGTTTATCCGGATCCGTGTCGAATCCTCTGACGTCATCGCCCTGCCAGCAGTGGAGTGATACCGGCGTCTCCGCCGCTGTTTCCAAAGCCTTTTCCACATCCACTCCGAATTTCTCTCTGTAAATCTGACTTGCACTCTCAAAACGGTTCATTCCTGCTCCTCCTTCATTTCAAACGTTTCACTGATGATCTGCCGCGCCTGCTTCAGATCCATCCCGTTCCTGTACATGATCTGCGCCATCAGGTTGCCTGTCGCTGTAGCTTCTTTTAATCCCGTGAGTACTCTTTTTCCTGTATATTCTGCGGTCATCCGGTTCAGGTACTGATCCTGGCTTCCGCCTCCCACGATGATGATCCGGTCTATGGTCTTGCCTGTTGTTTCTTCTATCTGCCTTGCCGCCTCGCCGTAGGCTCTGCCCAGAGAATGGTAAGCGCTGTTCAGAACCTCGCCCAGGGGCGCCTCCGGCTTCTCCATAAGCGCCCGGATCGCGGATATCATGCTCTCCGGCGCCACCAGCATGTCATCGTTCACATCGAACTCCGTATAGGATTCCGCCTCCTGAGCCATTCGGATCATATCCTGATAGGAATATTTCTTATCCAGCTCCCGCCGGATGTTCTGGAACAGCCACGTTCCCATGATATTCTTCAGGTAGCGGAACCTGTGCTCCACGCCGCCCTCGTTCGTAAAGTTGTATTTCCTGCTTGCGCCGCTTATGATCGGCTGTGTGTTCTCCGTACCGATCAGGCTCCAGGTGCCCGATGAAATATATATGCTGCTTTCTGTCAGGGGACAGGCAGCTACTGCCGCTGCCGTATCGTGACTGGGAGCGAGTACCACCTCCGCGTCATAGCCCGCGTAGTTTTTCATCTCCTCTGTGAATCTGCCCACCAGCGTTCCCGGCATCTTCAGTTCGCCGAAAATGTCCTGGGGGATGTCGAAGGCTTTCATGATTTCCGGATCCCACTGGCCGCTTGCCGCGTTCACCATGGATGTGGTCGTTGCGTTGGTGTACTCATTGACCATCTTCCCGGTCAACGTGTACGCCAGGTATTCTGGGATCATAAGAAAGTGTTTTGCATTAGCGAGTCTTCCGCTGATCCCGTCGCAGAAGAGCTGGTATACCGTGTTGAATGCCTGCTTCTGGATTCCTGTCCTACGGTACAGTTCCTGGAAGGGCATGCGGCGCTCTGCTTCTCCCTGCACATTTGCCGTGCGGCTGTCCCGGTAGGCGTATACCGGGGAGAGCACCTTCTGCTCACCGTCCAGCAGGACATAATCCACGCCCCAGGTGTCGATCCCCACCGTATCCGGCGCCTTTCCGATCTCTCCGGCATGCCGGAGCCCTGCCATGACCTCTTTTCTCAGATGCTTCGTATCCCAGAAAAGACTGCCTTTGTCATTCACATAATTATTTTCAAACCGATAGATTTCCTCCAGCTTCAGCCTGCCATCCTCTATGCTCCCCAGGATGTGCCTGCCGCTGGATGCTCCTATGTCCACTGCCAGGTAATAACCCATGATGACCTCCCGCGATTCCCGTCTTCTGTTCCGTACCATTTAACAACTAAATGATAAATCGACAGACATAAAAAAATAAGAACACCATTTGATTAAAAATGTGTCCTTATTTGACTGGTTTTTCAATTCAAAAAATTGGCTTTGTCAGACAAATTGAAACTGAATGCCCGCCCCGCTCTCCTGTATTGCAACGGCCTGGGCGATCGACTTTCTGTATGCGACGCGGTAGGCTCTTGGCGCCACGCCGAACGCCCCTCGGAAAATCCTGTAGAAATAGCTCGTATTTTCATAGCCGACATTATAGGCGATCTCCGCGATGCTCAGGTCGGTGTTTTTCAGCAGGGTCACGGCCTGAGCCATCCGCTTCTGCTGTATCAGGTCCGTATAGTTGCACTTGAACCGCTTCTTGATCTCCCGGGAAAGGACGCTGGTGTCATAATGGAGCAGCCGCGCAAGCTCTTCCAGACTTCCCTCCCGGTAGTGCTCTTCCACGTAATTCAGGACCTCAATGCGCATCTTCCGCTCCGGGCTGCTGTGATACATCGTCTCCGTATGATCCATGAGATGCATAATGAGGAGACCCATGGTATTCTGATTGATCGCCTGCCTGCCGTGGGGTTCGCTGACCAGTTCCCATATCAGGTTCTCCAGAAGATTCTGGACAGGCAGCACGTCCGCGACCCGGTAATGCAGATAACTTTCTTCGCTGTACTCGCCCTTCAGACACTCGATCAGCAGCCGATGCAGCGGCGTATCCCCGCCGCCCATCATGGCGATGGTCGTATCAAAGAACTCCGGCAGGATGATGAAATTCACGCCGAGGTCCTCTCTGCCCGCAGGCAGGATCTCCTGGGTCGCGTTCTGGCTCATGAACAAAATCTCGCCTTGCCTGAGTTCCACCAGTTCCCCATTGACATAGTGGGTCGTATGACCCTGCACCATATAGATAACCTCGATGTAATCATGCCGGTGTTTTGGAAAATGCACGAACCGCGTGTGCTTGCGGATCGTGATGAGCCTCCCCTCTCTCATGAGCTTGCGGCTGTTGATCACGTTGGTATCGCCCTCCATATACAGGTCTCTGTTTATCCCCTGCTGACCCTCCAGGATGCATCTCTCTTCCTCATTGACCTCCATCAGTTTGTCGATCATCTCTTGGCTTAACATAATACACTCCGCTGTGAGAATACAAAAAAGCATACCAGGTTCCCCATCAATCGCTGCGGAACCTGGTATTATTATACTGCAGACCAGTATTAATTTCCATATTTTTCAGTTAAAGAGAATACTTCGTCCTTCTCAGCCACGCGGGCACAGCTGATCCTGCCAGGAATTAAGCTGCTGGAAGTTCTCGTTCTGCGGCGGAAAGCTGCCTTTTCCCGATCTGATGTTTGAATCCATACTCTCTGTAAGCAATAAATCCGAACAGGATCACTCCTGCGTATCCGCTGATCGGATAGATGATGTTGATCAGCGTCTTGAAGCTGGTCATGCCCAGCACCAGTCCCAGTGCGGTAAGGCCTGCAGCGATGAGGACGAACTTCTTGCTTCCGTCACTGGCGAAATGCCGTACCACGCCCCAGAGCATGGGTACTGTAGTGGTATAGATACCGCAGCAGATAATGACGGAGAAGATGATTCCGAATATCGGATTGATGCGGTCTGCCAGAACCAGGGTCGGAACCTGCTTGTCAAATACAGCCGGCAGATTGGCCAGAATACCCAGATTCATGATGATGATAGCCAGTCCGAACAGGATGCCGCCCAGGAATCCTCCGCGGAATGCTTCCTTGCTGCTGTTAGCCATTCTGCCCATGGAACATGTCAGGATAATGACAACGATGGCATTAAACCCGGGATAAAGGATGCTTGACCAGAGCCAGCCGCCCTGAGTCTTTGTCACATCCGCACCGGCGAGGAATGTATTAACCGATGCCAGATCACCGGCATGGGTAGCAAAGCTGTAGAATCCTACGCCCAGAGCGAAGACGATGAGCACCGTTCCCAGACTGCCCAGGATATCTGTAAGTTTAGACAGTCCCAGGATGACGGTCAGGAATGCAAGTGCTGCCATTCCCACTCTGCCAATCACCGGATTCAGACCGAAGTACTCGGAAAGTGTGGCTCCTGCACCGGCGATCATAATGACATAAACACCGTAAAGGAAGATCTGGAAGGCGATCTCAAAAAACCTGGCCAGTTTAGGTCCAAAGTAAAACCGCATGATCTCAGAAGGTTCCTCCATTCTCTGTTCATATCCGTGCTTCATGAACATGCCTCCGACCCAGGAGAAAACGAGGGTGGTAATGATGGTCCCGGCGATGCTCATAATACCGTGTCCGGAGAAAAACTGCATGATTTCCTGACCTGTGGCGAATCCGGATCCGATGGCACAGGCAACATATGCACCAGCAAACTTTATAACGTTCTTAGTGCTGACTTGATTATTGCTCGACATGACGACTCCTTTCTTATTTTCACGAACGTATTTTTTTCTTGTTTCATTTTTAATACAAGTATAAAAACGCGTTTCGTGAAGTTTCAGAAAGTTTCATAATCTCCGCTTGTATACTTATTGTCTAAAACTTCCAACAGCAAGAATAATCAGCAATAACAGTCTTTGTTCGCTAAATACCAGCCTTTGTTCCCGAAAACATACCCCCGCGCTCCCGTCTACTCATTAGAATATCTCTTTTGTCCTCGCCGCATATTCCTCGATCTGGCCGGCTTCCCCATGATCGCACAGGGCAATTGCCGCTATGATCTTGTACTCGCTGCCGAACCATTTACCGCGCTGAAGCGACTCGTCAGCATCCCTGACTTTCGCGAAATATCTCAGTGATTATCAACGAAAAGCGATATTGAATTAACCACAATAGATATCACTGCAAAGCCCCATAACATACCGCTTGTAACCGGCACAACGTCCATAAGTCCCGCCCAGTCTTCTTTAGTGACACGTGCAGCGCTGTCAGCATAGATAGCGCATACCGTTAAGACGGTCAAAGTCATGCTGATAAATCTAAGCCATTTAGTGTTTTTTTCCTTTAATGTTTCAATTACATTCAGTGCTGCGAAGATGACTGCTCCGCCCCCAAGAAGTAACCACATGTATCTGCCTCCCTGACAATTTCTCATGAAACATTCTGCTATGTTTCTATCAACACAGCTATTACTTATCCGGATCCGTTGTTATCGTGCTGTCTTCTGCCGCATCATATATGTGTTCAACAGCCACAGCATGAGGAATAGCCAGCATATATACTATTGCCGCATCGATCGACAGCATAAAGTGCAAACTTTAGCCTTCATACTTATAACCGAAGGACTCCACGAAGTCATCCAGGATCTCGCGTACTTCATCTGTATTGATCTTGAACTTGATAATTCCCTTCTTACCGGTATTATGGTCGATTCCGATGGCGTCGATCCAAATCATCTCATGTACAATTCCGGCCTGCATACTCGCAGAACCATGAAAGGATGTGATGCCTTCCGCCCCTATGGATGAGCGGGAGAGATAATCTGTCGGCCGATAAGTCTTCTTCTCTTCATTCAGATCTACCGTATGCTCATAGACTGAGCTGGCATGACTCACTGACAACAGGCCCACCGCAGTCGCATTCATCCAGCGGAAACGGATAATCAGACGGCCGGTACCTTCGGATGTTACCTCATATGGTTTGTCCGGAACGTTAAGTTCTGCAATTGCTTTCGCGATCACATCAGCCTGACTGATAAAGGTACGCTGCGGCATTGCCTCCCGCTCCGCGTCGATTCGGTCTTTCTCCCTGTGAAGCATGCGGAGAAAGATGATCAAAAACACCGGGCAAGGTATGACAAACAGTAAAGCAGGCCAGAATGGTCTCCCCAAAACTCCTGAAACCATGGTAAACGGCATCAGCCATATCGGGGACATTCCCGCAAAAAATACAGCAGCGAGCACTTTCTTACTTTTGGACTCATACATCGCATATCGGTCAATCAGGATTCCAAGCAGAAGGAATGCTGATAATAACGGCATAAACCCAACGACAGCGGTCTTAATGATTGGCATATTCCTGCTCAAGACAATAAAGACGGCCATAAAGATAACCGACAGGGCAATAAAGGCTTTGCCCATGAAATGCGGTGAAGTAAGAACATCCACGATGCTTTTCGGAGCAGTGGTCTCATGTCCGTCCCTGGTCTTTCTCCTCACAAAGCCGCTGACGACGATTACCCCCGGAATCAGTCCAATCACTAAGAACAGGATTCCCATAAATAAGAAGGAATGGTCTATAGACTGTGATATGCCAGACTGGTTTGCAACCTCCCCAGGATCATCCGCATTGATCGTAATCTCCTTCTGAATACCAATCTCCGGCGGAGGATTCACTCCGATGTTATCCCTGGATTCATAGTGTTCCCCATTATAATCATATGCATAGATACTGTAATAAAAGATATCTCCATCCGTATCCTGCTGTTTATCAATTCCAACCACCCTGGCTGTCACTTTAGCAGTATTGCCTGTCTCATCGGCTGGCTTTCCAATCGCGATAAAAACCGAACCGAGAATGATAAATACAAGACTAATCAAGGCAAGTACAGCCACCAGCGCCTTGTTCCTTCTCGACATCCTTACACCCCCTGATGCAGATCTGTGAAGTCGATAAAACTCATCTTCTCACGCAGCTCATTATGATATTCCTCTATTTCTGAGATATGCTCTCTCTTTCTTCAGCTTGGTCAAAGCAACTATCTGGGATTTTACTTCTTTGGTACCTTCCCATAATAGCAGCGCAGCGGATTTTCGAGGATTCCCATAATGCAGTAATTACACTCAGTGCATTTCGGTTCCGCC
This sequence comes from uncultured Eubacteriales bacterium, assembly GCA_900315125.1. Classification (GTDB taxonomy): domain Bacteria; phylum Bacillota; class Clostridia; order Peptostreptococcales; family Anaerovoracaceae; genus Aminicella. Next base: position 4,065 of record OMXT01000089.1, on the reverse strand, counting down.
GTTTTTCCAGTTTTATATTTATTTACAAGATCCGCTTCCAATATCAGAGGTCTGCAGAGTGAAACCGCATCCAGCTGTTCTGGTCCTATTACCTTCTCCATATCAGCTCTATATCTGATTCCGCCGCAGACGATAACCGGTATCCTGACAGCCTGCCTGATTGCTTTTGCGGCAGGCACGTTGTACAGATGCTGCGGATCATCCGGCGTTTTCAGTTTTCTGATGATTGGCGGCATGATTTTTTTTACAAAGCCAGGAAGGTCTTTAATCCCGGGATATGCTGCCAGAATCATGTCGACTGGCACGCTGCCTCTGTCAGGCCCAAGATTTTCATTAAATGTGTTACTTGACACTTCAATAGCGGATACACCGTCGTTTTCCAGCATTCCGGCTATCTTTACCGCTTCCGGAATTCTGATCCCGTGAGCAGATTTCTCCGTTCCGTTTATCTTAGCATAAACCGGATAATCCGGGAGTTCCCCGCGGATTCCCTGCATGATTTCATGAATGATCCGATATTTGTTTTCCGTATTGCCGCCGTATTCGTCCCTGCGGTGATTCAGCTGAGAAGAGACCAATGCGCTGAGCAGATATCCATGTGCAATGTGAAGCTCTATTCCGTCAAAACCCGCCTTTTTCGCCAGAACTGCAGAACGCCTGAAGTCTGCTGCAATTCGTTTGATCTGATCTTTGCTCAGTGCTTCCGGCCTTCCCGCTTTCCCCATAACACCGCTCTGACCGCAATGAACAAGCTGTGCAATAATCGGCGCACCGGCTTCATGAACTTCCGCTGTCATCTTTGAAAATGCAGGCACTTTGGATTCCTCATCCAAAATGCACATCCCGGGATTTGTCGCAGCGCCGTCTTTACTGACAGCGATAAACCCGGTGATGATCCCTCCGATACCGCCCCTGGCGAGTCTTACATACAGACTTGTCAGGCGGTCCGTAGGGCACCCGTTGTCATCTGCCATTCCCTCATGGGTTGCAGCTCTAAGAATTCTGTTATTCAGCCTGATCCCTCCAAGCTCTATCGGATCAAATATATTTGTTTCAGTCATAAACACATCGCTCCTCTATAATCTTTAACTACGACTCGCAATTTTTTATCTGAGTACAGTTATTCCGCCGTCCCGAGACCAACCGCTCACGCATCGCCTGCCGGCTCGCCCTCGCAGAGTCTCTCTGGCATAGTGCGTGCCTTCGAATCGAACCTCGCCGCAGCTCGTTCTCTTCGTGCACGCATTTATAGAATCATTTTAGTAGCACGCACATTCTACCGAACCCGCAACGCATTGGATTTTCAACGCATTTTCTGCATTGCAAGCCCCGGGGCCCTCCTCACATCAACAAACGATAAACGAACGATAGCCGTTTCTAATGACCATTGATAATTCAATGGTGGATCCGCAATTAACATCAATAACGCACGATATACAAACAATATATCATCTTCCGGAGGCGCAGGCGTTCGCACAACCAGAATCAAGTTTTACCCTCTAGAAGGCCAAACTTGGTGCATAGCAGCAATAATTTCAGCACATTTTGAACATGTTTACCCCGAAATCAGCCTAAACATGTTCAAGAAGCCCTAAGCAATACTCTACATACTCTAGCAAATTCGTCTCTTTCACATTGCTGATTCTATCCGCAAACAGCTCAATCTGCTGAAGTGTATCTCTACTAAAAGACTTATCATTGATTGGAAACACCTTGCTATAGTAGCTGCCCTTCTGTGAATCAGAAATTTTCTTTGGCATAATTCCAAAACTGAAAACCCGCAGCATGCACCTATTAGTCATACGATGCAGTTCATAATAACGCTGATCATCATTTCCTTTTCTTTCGGTCGTGACTCCGCGATCATGATTGTTAGTGCCACTAGCGTATGATCGTCTATCAGCTTTTCATCACCATTAAACAGCACCCCATTCTTGTCCAGAAAATAGAGAAATATCGCAGCAGCTATCCGCTTGTTCCCATCACTGAAACTGTGATTTTTCGTAACGAAATAAAGCAGGTTGGCTGCTTTCTCCTCCATGGATGGATACAGTTCCCTACCGCCGAAGCTCTGATAGATGTTTCCAATGCTTCCTTTGAACGAGTCATCTTTTTCATTGCCAAACAGTTCCGAGTCCGACCCGAATTTCATATTGTCAATAACTTCCCGGCATTCTTCGTAGGTCAGGATATATGTGGTGCTGCTGCCCTTCGGGCGCTTCATGGTCTGGTGGTCATATTCATCCAGAAGATCCAGAGCCGCACTGTATCTCTCCACAACAGTCAGCACCTGCCGGGCATCCAGATCATTCTCTGTTCTGCGCAAAAGCCTGACGACGTTTCCAAGCTGAGCAAGGCGGGTATCATTTACGGCGTAGCCTTTCAGAATGTATTGCTTCAGTATCCTGTTTGCCCACTTGCGAAAGGCGACACCTCTTTTGGATTTGACCCGATATCCAACCGATATGATCACATCCAGGTTGTAATACATCGGCGGCCTATGTGCATCGCCGCTGCTTCTGTCGAAAAATTCGACAGAAGTATCTTTCTCTAATTCCCCTTCCTTGAAAATATTATTGATGTGATACGCAATGCTTGATCTTGCTGTATCAAATAGCGCAGACATTTGTTCCTGCGTCAGCCAAACCGTTTCTTTATCAGGGGATACCGGTACCTCTAACTTCAAATCTCCGTCCTGGAATAAAACAATCTCATTTTTTGACATTCTCATCCTTCCTCTCTTACTGATCTCATCGTATTTCCAGCATTAATGACTTGCGGAGCTGGTCGTGATGAGGCCTGTCATGATGATAATCATACAGATTTCGAGGCACATTACATAGGACAGCATTCCGTTCAGCAGAGCATAATGGTCACCGATATTCTCTTCTGTTCTGTATTCATCAGCTGCCATCTGCGCCGCAAAGAGCCTTCTTTGTCTGGCTCCCAGAACGAAATCCCCAAAGCCCTTCTGTCCTTTAAGATATTCATCCGCCTCTATGATCGAATCGGCGATTTCGTCCGGTGTAAGGTCCAGCATATTGAGTGCGCCCAAAGAAGCAAGCTCAAAACCGGTTCCGAATTTATGATTTTTCCCCTTCAGACCTTCGAAAGCAGCGATAACCTTATCGCACTTCGTCCCAGCCGGGGCTTTGTCTATGGCAAGAACGTGGCTAAATGTCTTTCTTTATTCTTCATTCAGAAGCCAATCCGAGAGATTGCATATCCTGATCCCCTCATAGTCATACATTTCATGTCTCGTATTTGCCAGAATCAGTTTAGGATAGGCGTCTCTTATTTTCAGGAGGGGATCATATTCGCGGTGGACCGGATTCTTCTTCAGCGAATAATACCGGACTGCGTGGTTCATCATCGAACTCAGCAGGCCCTGATAGGATTCCAGTGTTTTCTTCGCATACTTCGGCTGTCCCTGCGCATCCGACTGCTCCATCATCATGGTCTGCCACTTCATGATCGCCTTTGGGGTGATCTCATTCATCTTCATCAATCCAAAGTTCGGCAGCAATACGCCTTCGATGATTTCTTCCTTCTTACGCATCGTATTCAGACGGACCTTCGGCCGGACGTCATTCAGGTAAACCTCACTGAAATCGCGGAACGTCATTTCCAGCGTTCCCGCGGTCATAGTGCGGAACCGTTCCTGCCATTCCAGTGCTTCCTTCTTCGTCCGGAATCCTCTCTTCATCTTCTTCCGGTTCCTTCCAGTCCAGTCTTTGTAATAGAATGATGCAAACCAGGTTCCCCTGACGCAGTCTTTATATACAGGCATGTCTCATCCTCTCTTTCGTCTCCGTAAATGTTCTTTGCTTTCTGTGATATACAAAGCATAGCGAAATGCCGTTCCCCTGTGAACGATCCGTCACTTTCCGATCGCACCTTTGACAAAGTCCTGTTCACCCCTTTTTTCGACGATATTCTGAACGCCGGCGGTGCTCGGTCACCTCGTCCGATTCCTCACTGCGGTGGAGCGCCTTCGTGACTTCCTTCATGACGCTGTCGTCCAGCTTATCGATGTATCGGATGATCTGGGCTTTGTCCACGGCG
>OMXT01000016.1 GCA_900315125.1 uncultured Eubacteriales bacterium | reverse complement strand
TTCTATCACAAGAAGGTGGCCTCTATTTTATTCTCTCGGATTATCCTCTTCTCCCTAAAACCTCCACATCTATTTTACACTAACTTCACCGCTTACAGCACTCCGTCCCGAAGTCTTACTGAGAAGCACAGATGAACAATCGCGGACCTGACAAGTCCACGCGCATAATAATAATCGATGTGATTGTCCGGGTCCGTCATCAGTCTGGGGATATGGTGCTCGCCCATGAACTGCCTGCAATAATCGTGGACTTCATTTACGTCAGCGGACATCATGTTGTTGCCCATGAGCAGGATAACTTCCGGATCTACCATGGCAGATACGGACATGACAGTCTGCGCCACATAACGGCAGAAAGCCGACCGATCATTGAGCACCTTCTCCTGTTCTACTCTGCCGAATCCATAGGCTGTTCCGATGTATTCCAGCTGACCGGCAAACTGGGAATGACCTTCTACAACCTTCCCGTTGATAATCATGCCACTTCCGACGAATCCATTGCCAGCGGAAGGAAAGTATACCGCCACCAGGTCTCTACTCTTAGGTTTAATGGCATCATGGGCGCCGATCACGATGAAGTACATTTTGTTTTTCACTTCTGCAGCGATACGGAACTGAATGCGGAGCTGTCCCGCTACATCGACCCCCACAAGGCTCTTGATATCGCAGGACTCCACAATTCCGTTCTGAGCGATGCCGGGAATGCCTACGGTGATATTGCGGATCAGCGGATCCGCGCAGGTCTCCTGCTCAACGATCCGGGCGATATCCTCGTAGTTAATGGCAGAGCATTCTGCCTTATCCTGTTTGACGGTATTGCCCAGAGCATCAGCGATTACATAGACAATTTCCCCGTGATCTCCTCTCTCCCATAAGGACATTCCGATAACATGGAAAAAGTCCTTATTATATTCATACCGCTTGGCGGGCCTCCCCACAGATCTCTCATCCGGCGCAACCTCCAGTATCTCATTATTATCCAGCATCTCATTAAGGATATATCCGCTGGTAGCCACACTGAGTCCCGTGCTCCTGGCTACTTCCGCTTTGGTAAAACTGTTTCTCTTCTGTATGTCCGCTCGGATATTCTCTCTGTTGAGCTGTTTGACTTCCGGTGTATTCTGAATCATGATGTTCTCCCTGCATATTTTATCTTTTTCATGAAAGCAGCTTGAATTTATCCCCTTTTATTTTATAATATTTTTAATAATATTTATTATGTACGAATTGCTCACAACTGTCAAGTAAATAGAAAATCTCACCCTCCGCAGCATTACTGCCCCGCGTGGGTGAGATTGTTTTCTGATAGTATATTGACTTGCCGGTACCCGCCCGGTCCGGCCTTTGTTCCTGCGCCTATTTTCTTGCGATGACTGCCTCAGCCGCAGCAGCGATGTCTTCGCTTACCAGGTGGTATTCCTTCATCAGGAAGTCCTGGGGGCCTACCTGACCGAAGCGCTCGTTGACGCCGATGAACTCCATGGGCGTCGGGATGTTCTTCGCCAGTACCTCGGATACAGCGCTGCCCAGTCCTGTGTGGATGTTGTGGTTCTCCGCCGTGACGATGGCGCCCGTCTCCTTCGCTGCCTTGATGATGATCTCCTCATCGATGGGCTTCCATGTGGGCATGTCGATGACCCGTGCGCTGATTCCCTCTGCTGCCAGCGCCTCGTTGGCCTTCAACGCCTCATCCACCTCGATGCCCGAGGCGATGATCGTCACGTCGCTTCCTTCTCTCAGCTCGTAGCCCTTTCCGATCTCAAAGTCGGAGCCGTCCGCATAGACCTGTACGATCCCTTTCCGGACCATACGCAGGTAGCTGGGCTTGTCCAGCGCGCCCAGCTTCTTGACCATAGCCTTGGTCTGGGCGTAGTCCGCGCAGTCGATCACGACCATGCCCGGCACGTTCCGGTACAGCCCTCCGTCTTCCAGCGCCGTGTGGGTCGCTCCGTTGAAGGCGGCGCAGATCCCCGGGTCAGAACCGATGATGTGCACCGGCAGCTCAGAGAGTCCCACCGAAAGGAAGGCCTGGTCGAATACTCTCCGTGACGCGAAGCAGGCGAAGGAATGTACAAAGGGTATCATGCCCGACGCCGCCAGGCCTGCGGATACGCCTACCGCGTTGGCCTCGGCGATGCCCGCGTTGAATACCCGGTCCGGATACTCCGCCTTCATCCGCTTGCCGTTGATGCAGCTCAGCAGGTCCGCGTCTGTATGGCATACCTTGTCGTTCTCCGCCATCAGCTCCAGCATCGCGTCGTTGTACGCGTCCCGGTTCGCTCTTTTATCTTTCTCGTGTTTTCCTATTAATTCGAAACTCATCATGATCCTCCTGAAATTCTGTATACGCCCGCTCTCTCTTACGCTCTGTTTACTGTTCCGCCTTGACGTCTTCCAGTGCCTGCGTAAGTTCCGCGATGGCCTTCTCCCATTCTTCTTCCGAAGGCTGTGATGAATGAGCCCCGGTGTTCTCCGCGAAATAGGCGCCCTTGCCCTTGACCGTATGCAGTACGATGACCGTCGGCTCGCCCTTGTGGGCCAGCGCCTTCTCCGTCGCCTCATAGATCGCTTCTACATCATTTCCGTCCGAAAGCTCGATCACATTCCAGCCGAAGGCGTCGAACTTGGCTGCCAGACCCTTGCCCTGGCTCATGATCTCCGGCACCGGTCCGTCCAGCTGCAGTCCGTTGTCATCGATGTACGCGGTGATGTTGTCCAGCTTGTAGTGGGCAGCGAATTCCGCTGCTTCCCATACCTGACCCTCATCGCTCTCGCCGTCGCCTACGCCGATGTAGACATGGCTGCTCTTGCCCTGGGTCTTGATCCCGAGGGCTGCGCCAACGGCTTCACTGATGCCCTGCCCCAGGGATCCTACCGTCAGGTCCACGCCCGTGGTCTGGGTCCGGTCCGGATGAGAGGGGAAATGAGTGTGGGGCTGGTTCAGTGTATAGGCGTCCTCTACAGGATAGAATCCCATGAGTCCCAGCGTGGCGTAAAGCACCGGTCCGCCGTGTCCCTTGGACAGTGCGAAGAAGTCCCGGTCTTCCCAGCGGGGGTTCTTGGGATCATAGTTCATAAACGCGCCGTAGATCACGGCCATGGCGTCTGCCATGGACATGGATCCGCCCACATGGCCGAATCCCCGGCTGTGTATGATCTTGGCAGTCTCCAGACGGATCTGCGCTGCCAGGACCTTAAGTTCGTGTAATTTCTGCTTTTCCATTACGGATACCTCCTCGTT
>OMXT01000088.1 GCA_900315125.1 uncultured Eubacteriales bacterium | reverse complement strand
TCAGACTACTTTATACACTTTTCTAAGTTCCTATCAGCCCTGATCTCCCAGGACCACCGTTTTCATATTTCACTTGACACTACCTGGATTTCCACAGGATGGCCTCTCCCGATCAGTTCTTCCTTCTCTTTGTGATCAAGCTTCTTGATTGCACATTCCCGGGACATGGCCTCGCCTCTGGTATCAAATGACTCATAGTACACCAGCTCCACCGGCCTGCGGCTCCTGGTATACTTAGCTCCCCTTCCGCTGTTATGCATGCGGATCCGCTCCTCCAGGTGATTCGTCCACCCGGTATAAAGACTGCCGTCCGCACATCGAACGATATACGTGTAGTTCATAACTTCTGTTATTGTATCACATAATTCAGGGTCCGTACGAAAAAATAGTAATTCCCTTTATCTTTCCCTATGCTCCGGCGTTACCGACCCGTAACCGGCGCAAGCCCCATCATATTCTCAACATTTGTCTTTCCATCTACCGTCGTGCGAAACGCGTATGCCTTTTCCGCGGCCGGATCACCCGTCAGCGCCGGATCGATCTCTGTCATGGAAAGTCGGATCTCCGCGCCCATCTTCGCTTCCTTCATAAAACGGGTATTCAGCGATGTTACCTGCCAGTCCCAGATGTCCGGGATCAGATCCCAGAGAAGATTGAGATAATTGGCGTTATTCATATGGCGGTTCATATCGCATTCGCTGTACCTGACCCTGTGGACCCCCATGTCCCGGAACTCCAGGTCCTTCGGAAAGCGAAAGCGGCGCGGCAGGTCCAGCTTCAGCGGTTCGTCCGTCGAATAATTCGACATATCGATCTCATCCGCCCGGCGCAGTGTGCCGTTCCTGTGATCTACGATTCCCCACTCGCTGTAGGCCCGGGCGGCAGCCTCCCCGTCCCGGATAATATCATAGCAGCGAAGCAGTGTAGCCGCCTTGGATCCGGCACACCAGGTATGGGCACGGATCTTGTCATACTCATGGAGCTGACGGTCGATCTGGACAGACATCCGGGTAAGGATCAGCGCCTTGCCCTCATAGAAAAGCTCGGAATAAGAAGGCTTCTCATCCCTCATCTGGTGATCTGCCGTCTCCTGCATATATCTTACCAGGCTCGTGGGGCGGATATGGTCATTTCTGTCCACCGCATGACTGGTAACTTCATATCTTTCTTCAAATTTCATGTTCCTGACCCCTTTCCCTTTATATATTCATATAGTATATTGATATTTCAATGCCTGTTCAAGACTCAGATTCTCTTTTTTTAACAAAAACTTCACCTGACGTTTTTTCGGGTACCAGGCGTTTCTGCCCACGAAAAGAGGCTGCTCCGCAGAGCAGCCCTTGCATTGCAGTATTGCGCTTAGAATCTCAGAGAGAGGCAGCTGAGTCCTCCGTCGATCTTGCGGAACTCGGACGTATCAACGACCAGAGTCTTGTAGCCCAGATCCTGAACAGCCTTCAGTACGGTGGGATATCCTTCCGGTACGATGACCGTCTCGTTGACCCAGATGCAGTTAGCAGCATAAGCCTCTTCCTCCGGGATTTCAATGCGGTCATACTTCTGGAACTCCGGTTTGGTTACGAACTCACCGCTGACCAGCATGTGATCGTGCTCCAGATAGTTGACGCCGGTCTTCAGGTGAAGGACCTTCTCCAGAGGAACCTCTGTGCATGTCATTCCGTGTCTCTCCAGGATGTCTGTCAGCTGACGGATGCCTTCCTCGTTTGTTCTGGCAGATCTGCCTACATAGAAGTCATCGCCGACCATCATTACGTCGCCGCCTTCCAGTGTTCCCGGCTCCTTGATATATTCAATGTCCTCATCCTTGTAGAACTGCTTGATCGCGTCTACGATCTCGTATTTCTCTCCTCTTCTGGACTCTGCGCCCGGGTTTGTGATGATGGCGCAGTTCTTCGTGCAGATCGCGGGATCCTCTACGAAGCAGCTGTCCGGATATCTGTCATCCGGCGGAAGGATGGTGATGTCAACTCCGCATCTGCTCAGAGCGGAGATATATGCATCGTGCTGTCTCAGCGCCTTCTCATAATCCGGCTTGCCCAGCTCGGGAGCGGAAGTGATTCCGTCGCAGACGGATTTGCACGGTCTTCTGACGATGACATGATTGAACTTTTTCATAGTTATTACTCCTTAAAAAACGCCGTTGATTTAGTTATTTGTTCGAACGAATCTAGATATATTATATACAATATATAATATTAGTCAATAGATATTTGAATCTATCGAACCGTATGTTATACTTAATAAAATGGAAATCTGTATACTTTATATTTCAGTTACTGCCGTCATCCGACATTTACTGATGCGGATCAGTCAGTTTTCTACCTATTTATAATATATATATTTACTGGAGGAAATCATGGAGAAGTTTAAATCGCTGAAAGATCACGTATATGATTACATCGCAGAGCAGATCCTGGAGGGCAATCTTGAGCCGGAACAGAAGATCAACGAGAACGTGATCTGTCATGAATTGAATATCAGCAGAACGCCGGTTCGGGAGGCGCTGATCCAGCTGGCCTCCGAAGGCGTATTGAAGAACAGGGCCAGAAAAGGCTTTGTTGTCCGGGCTCTCTCCCCCCAGGAAGTCGTAGATCTCTACGGCGTCATCGGCGTCCTAGACGGATATGCCGCCCGCCTTGCCGTGAATAACCTTACGGAAAAGGATCTCGCCAATATGTCATTCTATGTTGAGAGCATGGATGTAGCCATTAAAGCAGGGAATTACGAGATGTACCACGTACAGCAGATGGCCTTTCACGATGTTTATACCAAGGAGTGCGGCAACTCTGCCCTGATCGAAGAGATCGGCAGGCTGAAAAGCAAACTGATTAAGAAGAAATACGCAGATAACGGGGACGGAAAGACCCAGGAGATCCTGTACCGTACAAACGAAGAACACCGGGAGATCCTTAAGCTTTTTCAGGAGAAAGACGGGGACAGACTCTTCGATTATCTGCTTAATGTGCACTGGCGCCAGTCCTACGCGGAGTATGACGCGAAACAGCGCTGACACTGACGCGCCTATCCTTAAGGACCGAATCTGAAAACTTGCGTATAATATTTCTAAAAACCTATTGATTAACCGCATGAACCGTGCTACAATCGCAATTCGGTAGGAATTATTCGTATTTTGAGGACTATTGGAGGTGTAATTTGTCACAGGCTATTATCGCGGTTATCATTTTTCTTGTGGTAATAATCGCAATCATTTCAGAAAAGGTCCACAGAGCAGCGGCTGCATGGGCTGGAGCCGTCGCCCTGATGCTCACGGGCATCCTTAACGTGGACAAGGCAATCGGTTATATCGATTTTAACACCATCGGCGTACTGGTGGGCATGATGCTCTTCGTCGCCGTCGTAAAACATTCCGGATTATTTGAGTACGTTTCTATTAAAGCCGCCAAGATGGCTCACGGCGATCCGCTGAAGATCCTGGTATCCTTCATGGTGATCACCGCCGTCTGCTCCGCTTTACTGGATAACGTTACCACCGTTCTCCTGATGGGACCCATGACCATCTCTATCGCGAAGATGATGAAGATCAATCCGGTTCCTATTCTTCTCGGACAGATCGTAGCGTCCAATATCGGCGGTACCGCTACCATGATCGGTGACCCCCCGAACATCATGATCGGCAGTGCAGCCAAGCTGACATTCATGGACTTCATTATCAATACAGGCCTTGCCTGCGTGATCGGTCTGTTTGTCATCATCGTCGGTCTGCGCTTTGTTTATAAAAAGCAGCTCCAGGCGGACAGCAAGGCGGTTCAGGAACTGATGCAGCTGGATGAGAATAAGGCGATCCAGAATGCGAAACTGATGAAGATCAGCATCGTCATGATCTGCCTCATCGTTGTAGCGTTTATGGCTCACGACAAGTTCGGCATCGAGAGCTCCACCGTTGCTCTGACCGCTGCTGCCATCATGATGATCATCGGAAGACAGGATATCGACGAGGTCATCTCTGACGTAGAATGGCCTACGCTGATGTTCTTTATGGGTCTGTTTATCGTCGTCGGCGGCATGGTTGAGACCGGCATTATCGGCGACCTTGCCAAAGCACTGATGGGACTGTCCGGCGGACATGTTATCATGACAATGATCATTTTGCTCTGGGCATCCGCGTTTATTTCTGCTATACTGGATAATATCCCCTTTGTTGCAACACTGATCCCTCTGATCATCGCTATGGGACAGCAGGGGATGGATATCACACCGCTTTGGTGGGCTATTTCACTGGGCGCATGCCTGGGCGGAAACGGAACCCAGATCGGTGCATCCGCAAACGTTGTGCTCTGCGGCATCGCGGGAAGGAACGGCTATCCTATTTCGTTCAACGACTACCTCAAGGTAGGTATGCCGACCATGATCGTCACCGTATTCATTGCCATGATCTACCTGCTGCTGAAGTTTGCAGTCTTCGCATAGGCAATATTATTTAATTCAGGAGGTGGAAACGTATGATCAGTGATCAGTTTTCAGATACTGTAGTCAATACAGTACTGCGTCAGGAGGGAGCGGATCGTATCAAGACGCTCCCCGCTCATATCAACATTGTAACATTCAAGCTTTCCGAGGAATTCGAGCTGCAGTATGTTTATGAGATGAAGGAGAACAAGTCCATTTATCTCGAGCGTGTAACGCCCTACGCCTATTTCCTCGGCGAGCCGAAGGATATCGATGAACTTGTAGAAACAATCATGCAGGACGCCCGCAGGTACAAGCACGCTTATGAAAGCAATAACTTCGACCTGTTCCTCTCTATCGAGGGCAAGACGTTCAACGCGATCAACCAGTTAGAAACAGTCCTGCTCAACAGGGATTACGCAAACAGAGAAGAACTCCAGGCTATAGACGGTCTGCTGGATAAGTTGAACGACAAGTGGAAGGAAGTATCCGCGCACATGATCGAGGATCCGGAGGATAAGGACTGATTATCGGTTCACAGCCGGCGGCAGCGCATGTTATACTGCAGATTAGTCTGTATGCAGACAGATAATCTGGTAAGGGATGATCATAGTCAGACAATGAAAAAGACGGTTCAGAGCGTTTATACGACGCCACGAACCGTCTTTTTGTTCTGTGTTTCAATTTCCTTTGGCGATATGTTTACAGAAAATCCAACAGAAATGTCTCTGCCATGCCTGGGAAATGAAAAATATTGTGCAATTCTTTATTAGCACATTTTAATTCTCTTTATTTTGTTCATCTTTCTTTCGTCGTCGCATTCCAGTAAAGTTTTTTGCCAGATGGTATACCCCAAAAAACAGAGCATATACTGTTAAAAAGCGCCATGTGTTATATCCATCTTTCTCATGTATGTTAGGGAGAACAAAGCTTACACCTGCAAAGATTACCGCAGCAATGAGCCAGCGAACGCCACTGCGCAAATGTACATTGCTTGCGTCTTTCTCATCGTCCACGAATACTGATCTGTTTCCGCGCTTTCGGAGTTGAATATCATATAAAAAGAAGAGACCGCCGCAATGCGACAGCCTCTTAAGTCTCAGTGTAATTCAGTTAAGCACTCTGATTACTCAATGATCTCGGTTACAACGCCGGATCCTACGGTTCTTCCGCCTTCTCTGATAGCGAAACGCAGTCCCTCTTCGATAGCGATCGGTGTGATCAGCTTGATGGTCATTACTACGTTATCTCCAGGCATG
>OMXT01000060.1 GCA_900315125.1 uncultured Eubacteriales bacterium | reverse complement strand
TTCCTCATCCGCGGCAATGTAGCGGATGTCCCTGGTAACGATACCGTTCTCTTTATCTACAATGCGGTACGGCGTCTCGATGAATCCGTACTTATTGATGATTCCATATGTTGTAAGTGAACCGATCAGTCCGATGTTAGGACCTTCCGGTGTCTCTATGGGGCACATTCTTCCATAGTGAGAATGGTGAATGTCTCGAACCTCAAATCCCGCTCTTTCTCTGGAAAGACCGCCGGGACCCAGCGCAGAAAGTCTCCTCTTGTGAGTCAGCTCAGCCAGCGGATTGTTCTGGTCCATGAACTGAGACAGCTGGGAACTTCCGAAGAATTCCTTGATCGCAGCCGTTACAGGACGGATGTTCATCAGAGCCTGAGGCGTCGTGACCTCCATATCCTGGATCGTCATACGCTCTTTGATGACACGCTCCATACGCGCCAGTCCGATACGGAACTGGTTCTGGAGCAGCTCTCCGACTGTACGCAGACGGCGGTTGCCCAGGTGGTCGATATCATCGGTGTTTCCGATGCCGTAGTTCAGGTTGAGTATATAGCTTACAGAAGCGATGATGTCCGCCATGATGATATGCTTCGGCGACAGCTCGTCTCTGCGTTCTTTCAGCGTTCTCCGCAGCTCATCCTCGGGCAGATCCTGGTCAAGGATCTCCTTGAGCACCGGATAATAGACCTTATCCGTGAGCTTGAGTTCTTTATAATCAAAGTCCAGATACTGGGCAGTATCGACGAACTGGTTTCCGATGACCTTCGTCTCGATCGTGTCATCAGTCTTGCCCTGAGCCATGATATATTCCACGCCGGCGTTCTCGATGATCTTTCCCATCTCGCGGCTGATCTTGATTCCCGCCTCAACGAGGATCTCGCCGGTGTTGGGATCCACCACGTCCTCTGTGGGGATCACGTCAATCAGGCGGTTGGACAGGCCCAGCTTCTTATTATATTTATAGCGTCCGACATGAGCCAGGTCGTAACGCTTCGGATCAAAAAACAGCGAATTAAGCAGTGACTTGGCGCTGTCCACTGTAGGAGGCTCGCCAGGACGCAGCTTCTTGTAGATCTCTTTCAGTCCTGATTCATAATCATTGGTGGTATCCTTTTCCAGCGTCTTCATCAGGCGGCTGTCTGCGCCGAATACGTTGAGGATCTCCTCATTGCTGCCCATGCCCAGTGCGCGAAGGAGCGTGGTCAAAGGCTGTTTGCGCGTTCTGTCCACACGCACGGAGATGATCTCGTTGGAGTCTGTCTCGTACTCGATCCATGCGCCCCGGTTCGGTATGATCTGGGACGAAAAGAGCTTCTGACCGGACTTATCTGTCTCCACGTCAAAATACGGCCCCGGCGAACGAACGAGCTGCGTAACGATGACACGTTCCGCGCCGTTATATATGAATGTACCTTTTTCAGTCATCAGCGGGAAGTCGCCCATGAAGACTTCCTGTTCCTTGACCTCTCCCGTTTCCCGGTTGACAAGACGTACTCTGACCTTCAGCGGAGCTGCGTATGTCACGTCTCTCTCCTTGCACTCCTCCTGTTCATACTTCGGAGGGTCGTTCAGAGAATAGTCAATGAATTCAAGACTCAGGTTACCAGCATAATCCCTGATCGGCGATATATCATCAAATACCTCGCGCAGTCCCTCTTTCAGGAACCAGTCGTAGGAACTCGTCTGAATATCGATCAGGTTGGGCATCTGAGCGACCTCATTGATCTTTCCGAATGACATACGTTCTTTTCTACCAACTTGGATTGGTTTCGGCATTCCTATCACTCCTTATTACAGCCTTCGGGATTACTGACACTAATAAAATTGCCAGACTATGCATCAGTATTCCCTAAAGAAAAATCTGATTCTTCATCGGATTTTTCAATTAGATTACATTCGCATGGCAGTCTATTATTATACTTCAAGTGTGTCAATTCGTCAACATTCAATATTAAATTCACAAGAATATTTTTTTATGTTACAATAATTGTAAGAAACTCAAAGGAGAACAGATTATGGAATTTCAACTGGACCGTAAACTGCGGGATCTTCGCAAGGAACAGAACATGAGCATCCAGACCCTGTCTGACGCCAGCGGTGTAAGTACAGGACAGATCAGCCAGATCGAGCACGGCAAGGTAACCCCTTCCGTCATCTGCCTGTGGAAGCTTGCAAACGTTCTGAACGTGGATCTTAATTATTTCTTTGAGGAAGAACCAGCCTGTTTCGTACAGAAACCCGGCGAGAGGAAAGTTATCGTCACGAATGAAGGCACAAACACCTACGAACTGCTCTCACCGTCGGAGCACAGGAACAAGATCGACTTCGTAAGGATCACCCTTGCTCCCCACGTGGAATATTCCAGCGATGATGAGGGCGTCACACATGAAGGTGAAGAAGGCGGATATGTCCTGAAGGGAAGGATGGTCGTCCATCTCGACGGGAAGGATATCGTCCTGGAGGAAGGCGACAGCATTTATTATTCCAGCAAACGCCCCCATTATTATGCCAATCCCTTCGACGAGGAATGTATCTCCATCTGGTGCATGAGCCCGCTTTTCTTCTAGGATCGCGAAACAGTAATTATGAAAAATACCTCCGAGGCCGCAGTTCCGGTCCGGAGGTATTTTATTAATTTAATGATGCTTTTCAATCAGAAGCTGCATTTTATGCAGCGCCCAGAATTCCTCCAACGAGAACACCCAGATAAGTACCGATTACATAACCGAAGGTACCAACGAGCATAACCGGTCCTACCAGTTTAGCCCAGCCCTGGGAAATAGCCATGCCGGCACCGGTAGTCGGTCCGCCGATGTTGGCGTTGGATGCCAGGATGCAGTCCTCCAGGTCGAACTTGAAGACCTTGCCTGCGACGAAGCAGAAGACCATGTTCACAGCAACCATGATGCCTGTGAACAGGAACAGCTGCGGTGTCTGAGTAACGATCTGGTAAATGGAAGCAGGAACGCCGATAACGAACAGGAACAGGTAAATGAAGTATGTACCGATTTCCTGAGCGCCGTTCATGCTGTTCGCTGCATCCTCAAAGTATGTAGCGAAGATCATGGAGAATGTGGTAATCCATACATACTGGCTTCCGAAGAATGTGTTGATCATACTGAGAACCGGATTGCTTGTGGGGATGACAGCGGTCAGACCCATAGCTACCAGGTTGGAAATAAATTGTGAACTTCCACGTATTTTACGACTAAAGAATCCTTCGGACGTTTACGCCTAAAGGATTCTTTACTGTCATTCTGCACTTGTACCC
>OMXT01000068.1 GCA_900315125.1 uncultured Eubacteriales bacterium | reverse complement strand
ATGGAAAAACCCAAAAGCCCCTGCAAATACAAGCTAAGAAAAGATCTTTCAAGATAAATCAAGGTAGTTTATTTGACACTACCGAAACGACCAAGGAGGTTACATAATGAGAATCGATAATTTTAAGGTAGAAGAATGGCTGAACCCCCTGGACCCCATCGCGAAGTATAACCTGGGCTCCAGCTGCTGCAAACCGGTGAGCGTTAAGGAATTCCTGGAGCTTACAGATACCGATCCGGACAAGTTCTTCCAGGACCTGGAGGGAATGAGCCTGCACTACGGTTACTTCATGGGCATGCCCCGCCTGAAGGAGGCGATCGCCGGTCTGTACACAGACGTGGTAACTCCGGACATGGTTCTCTGCGTCCACGGCGGAACAGGAGCGAATTCCATCGTCTGCTACGTGCTCTGCGAGCCGGGGGACAATGTGGTCAGCATCCTGCCGAATTACCAGATGTTCTACTCCATCCCGGAGTCCATGGGGATCGAGACGAGAAGATACACATGCGACGAAGCATCCGGCTACGGAATCGACATGGACCAGATCCGCAGCATGGTAGACGAACATACGAAAATGATAAACCTTGCCAGCCCTAACAATCCCACGGGCTATACCCTGAGCAAAGAGGAACTGGAAGAATTGGTGGACATCGCCCGCAGCGTGGACGCCTATGTTGCTGTCGATGAAATCTACCGGGGCCTGTCCGACGATTATATGTATTCCATCGTAGATCTCTACGAGAAGGGCATCTGCACAAGCAGCATGAGCAAAGTCTTCTCCTCTGCAGGTACGCGTGTTGGCTGGATCGTTACGAGAGACCTTTCCCTGAAGGAACGGTTTATGACATGGAGATCCTATAACAGCATCTGCGAAGGCGAATTTAACGAGACGGTAGCTTCCATGATTCTGGAGCACGCGGATGTATTCTATAAGAGGAATACCGCCATCGTAAAGGCTGCCCAGGACGCGCTGAAGGAATGGCTGAAGGTTAATCCTCATTTCCACGTAGCCTGCGAGAGCTGCAGTTCCACATCTCTGGTGTACTATGACTTCGACATCCCTGCGGCGCAGTTCGCTCAGGAGCTTTTCGACGCAAAGAGCTGCCTGGTCTGCCACGGCATGTGCTTTGAAGAGGAACACAGCTTCCGCATCGGATACGGGTTCGGTGATTTGGACTACTTTAAGGCGGGCCTGCAGCAGATTAGTGATTTCGTATCGGAGCTGGAAGAAAGCGGCCGCATCCCCAGAGCACAGTAAGTTCACCGCCTGTCTGTTCCGCTAAGTGCAAAGTGTTTGACATAACCATACAATTTACTTATACTGTATCTTGACAGCGATCCGTCGCTGCCGGAAATGCGAGTCTTTGAGAAAACAGGAGGATTATTATGGAAGAAAAGATCAAGGTTCTGGAGCACGCATATAACGAAGCACTGAATAACAAAGCCGTCGTTGCCGGGACCCGGGAGGAAGCGCTGGAGGTCATCCACTTCATCATGAGCGGCATTGCGAGCCGCAAGGGAATCGACGTTACCGACGAGGAAATCGACAAGTTCGTAAAAGAACATCTCAGCGTAACTGACAAGGGTCTTGAGGATCTGAAAGATGACCACAAGATCTGGCATTTCTGATTCATATTCGCCGCCTGCCCGCCAGCAGGCGGCATTTTTTACATACAGTACGCTGCTCCAGACTGCTGTCGCCCGCTCGGCAGTCTTTCCCATTGATAAAATTTTCTGGTAATTCGCTCAATATCATTGACACCGCAGAGAATTGTGTTATAATTCAGTTAACGAAAGCGATAAAGAAGTAAAGCGAAGGTAAGGTGGCGATGAGGTTCACCGGCGTATCGCAGCGATCATCAGATATGATTGGGCCGCAGAGAGTTGGCGGCAAGCAGATCGCTTTTGCGCCGCAGATTGGCGGCGGATCGCAGATGCGGAGACTGCGCGAGGCAGTACCGCGGACGCAGATGAGAGTAAGCAGGACCCGAATGTGGTGATCCGCTGAATCAGGTTCGCAGCAGATCGGAGCGGCAGAAAATAAGCTGTATCCTGGGAAGATACAGTGTATGAAGGAGGGTGAGTCCACCGGAAGTGCAGAGTGAAATGAATCGTTAGTGCCGGATTGCAGAATTGGGCTCGAGTTATCCCGGAAGGGAAACGAAGAGTCTGTGCTGAAGCGGAAGGTTATGATAATTCACCGGCGGCTGTCAGGTCGCAGGGGAATAGCAGATAACGTGGATGCTTCGGAGTGAACATGGCAATGCAGTCCGGCACATTTCTTTTTTTGTTTTTTGAACAAAGACCAAGTCAGGGCTTTGTTCAAAAAAAGCGGAGCATATGGCCCCGCCTGTTTTTGCTTAATTTTCTTTTCTATTCCGCATTTACCATATTGCTGCTGTGCTCTTTAAACGCGGTCTCGCCCTCGTTGATGACGAATTCTCTCAGCTTGCGCACATGGATGTCGGAAACCTGGCGGGCCTTCTCCCCGTCTCCGCTGCGAATGGCGTCGATGATGTTCCGATGTTCCGCAGGCATATTCTCGTAACGGGAGAAATCATCGTAGTAAAGATAGCGAAAGCGCAGTGCCAGCTCCTGCACCGGCTCGAACAGGGTGACAAGCGTCCGGTTGCCGCTGAGCTCCACAATCCGGCGGTGGAATTCCTCGTCACAGCTGATAATTTTCTCCATGTCGCCGGCAGTGATCGCCCTGCTGTAATCGTCTGTGATCTGGTCCAGCTCCTCTGTCTCCTCCCGGGTGATCCTGCGGGAGGCCAGATAGGAAGCCAGTCCTTCCAGATCTTCTCTGACAACCAGAGTATCTACCATATCCTTCACGGAAATATCCGATACGTAAGCGCCCCTGCGGGGTTCGATCACCACCAGACCGTCCTTCTCCAGCTTCCGGATCGCCTCCCGGACCGGCGTACGGCTCACGCCCAGTTCTTCCGCGAACTCCACCTCCATCATCCGGGTCCCAGGCGCGATCTGCCCTGTCAGGATCTGGTGTTTCAAATGTTCATAGACGATCTCCCGTAAAGGTCTGTGGTTCGTTACATCAAAATTCAACATTCTTACCTTCTGTTCTTTACATGACATTACATCATCGTGCGTGTCCAGTAAGCCTCCAGTCCCTCTTCTCTCAGAGCCTGGGAAGCATTCTGCGCATCTCTGATGTTTCCAAATATCCCAAATACCGTCGGACCGCTGCCGCTCATGAGCGCGTATGCCGCGCCCAGTCCTTTCATCCGCTCTTTCAGTTCCCGGACTTCCGGGTATGCCTGAAGCGTGTACGCCTCCAGCACATTGATGAAATTCCTGCGCTGCTTCCGGAACCCGTTCCTGACGCCTCCGCCCCGGGCTGCGTTCAGATCCCGCTCCAGCTGATCGTTATCCGGCCTCCTCGTGACCGTGCACTGGTCATAGCCCCGGTAGGCTTCTGCCGTCGATACGCTGAGGGGCGGCTTGGCGAAGACGATGGGCGTCCGGATCCCCCAGACCGGCGTCATCTCCGTTCCTCTCCCTCTTGCCCGCATGCAGGACACTGCCATGGCGTCCTGGCGTACCGCCGAGGGAAGATTCTTATTCCCTCTGGCCTGTCCTGCCGCGCAGAAGGGAATATCTGATCCCAGTTCAGCGCAGAGCTCCAGAATCTCCTCAAGCCCCAGATCAAGGCCCGCCAGCACGTTCAGGCCGTGGATCACAGCCGCTGCGTTGCCGCTCCCTCCCGCAAGACCAGCCGCTACAGGGATGCGCTTTACCAGATGGATATCGATTGCCCCTTCGATCCCGTACCTCCCCGCAACAAGTTCCGCTGCCCGGAACGCCAGGTTGCGGCGGTCCGTCGGAAGATAGACTCTTGTGGTCGTAAGGTTCAGAGAAAATCCGGTTTCGCCGGAGCCCTCGGGCTTTCCCGGGCGGAACCGGAGCTCAACATCGTCATGAAACGCCAGCTGCTGCATGATCATGTCCACGCTGTGGTAGCCGTCGCTGCCGGCCTGGCCCACATCGATGGACAGATTGATCTTGGCGAAGGAACGGATCACTGTCTTTATTTCTTCTCTCTCCGTTCTCATAGTACAAAGGCTATTTCTTCTTTTTCCCGTAGTCTGTCGCCTTCAGTTCTGCCTTGCGGCGGGCTTTCTCTTCCTCCCGGCGCGCAGCCTCCGCGGCACGTCCGGTCTTGAACGTACATCCTGCTTCGCGGATGGGACGGGGACGGGAGACCCGGAAGTTTTCCGATCCCTCTATTTCCAGCACACGCTGCTTCTTTTCTTCTTCCTTGCGTTCCTGCCGTTTCGATTTCTTCTGGTGCTGCGCCTTCTTCGCTTCCTCTTTCTGGTGCTCTGCGATGATCTCTTCTACCGGCTTACCGGTGCGCTTCGCCTCGCGGTAGGGGTTGAAATTATCTTCCTTTGTCTTCTGTCCCTCTTCTTCCTTTTTCTTCGCGTTCTGGGACTGCCTCATGCTGAAGAACATCATTCCGCCGAACATCAGGAACATCATGACCATGTAGATCATTGTATTTCTGCTCTGATTCAGCGTCTTGAACGTAATGACTCTCTTCGGGTCATTTCCAAGCTTATGACCTGCATTATCGACGAAATCCGCTGAGATCTCCGCCTTATATTCCATGTTGTCCTTTACCGCCTTCTTCCCGGTCAGAGGGATCTTATTGGTGTCGATGACGAACAGGACATATTTGGTATTCTTCTTATTATAGTAAATTCTCGTAGGATAGACCCTGCCGTTCGCATCGGTGATCTTGAATTTGTTCTTATTCGCCGCTCTGGAAGCGTCATTTCCTACCGGATTATTGAAGTATGCTTTAACGCACACATTATCCTTGGTCGTGCCCTTCGCCCCGTCCTCCGGATAGGTCCTCACGATCTTCAGGGTATCTGCTCCAAAGCAGATACTGGTCGCAAACATTACGATCAGCATGGTAAGGGATATGATAACGCCCACCCTCTTGCCTGTTCTGTTCATTACTGGTTATCCTCCGATTTCTTAATATATTTCTTCTTTCCGGCTCTGCCGGTCCGCAGCTCCCTGAAGAAGTCCTTCAGCAGTGCTGCGCATTCCTCGCCGAGTATCCCCCGCTCCACCTCGAGCCGGTGATTGAGCCGGGGTTCTTCTGCAATGTTGAATACCGATCCGCAGGCGCCCGCCTTAGGATCCATGGCTCCGATGTACAGTCTCTCCATCCTGCACCAGACCAGCGCGCCCGCACACATGGAACAGGGCTCGCAGGTAACATACATTTCGCAGCCCGGCAGACGCCAGCCTCCCAGCCGCCTCGCGGCTGTCCGGATCGCGTTCATCTCCGCGTGAGCCGTGGGATCCTTCTGCGTCTCCGTGAGATTATGACCCCTTGCTATGATTTCCCCGTTTCTGACGATCACTGCTCCGATGGGTACCTCACCCATCGCGCCCGCGGCCCTGGCCTCTGCCAGCGCCTCCCGCATAAAGTCCTCTTTAACCATACTTAGAAAGTATACAACAATTCCATACAGTATTCAAGAGATTTTGTACCAGATACGATGCACGGAGCCATTGCAAAACCCGCCGTTTTCCTGTAACATAGACGAGTAAGGAGAAAACGATGGTATTAGATATAGTCACAGCCGCGGTCCTTGCGGCAACAGCTGTCATATTTGCCTGGAAGGGATTCAGCCAGTCTGTCATGAGCATCCTCCAGTGGTTCGTCAGCGCGGCATTCAGTCTGCTCCTCTGCGGACCGGTCGTAAAATTGCTGACTGCCGGCGCCCCCGGCACATGGATGATGAACCACTACAGCCGCAGCCTCGGCAGTTCCGGATCCTCAGGACCGCTGCAGACGGCAGCTCAGATCTATAACGGCTGGGTCTCCGGTTCCGCAGAATATGTAGCAGAAGCGTCAGCAGAAGACCTGACTCAGATTTCCCTGGCAGCGCTGACGTTTGTCATTCTGCTCATCATTTTCCGGGCAGGCTGCTTTTTCCTGACCAGGGTATTTCCCCGGCAGCGGCGCAGCGGCATGACCGGATTCTGCAGCACGCTGGCAGGTCTGGCCATTGGAACAGCGGCCGGTCTGTTCTTCGTCCTCGTATTGTTCACGCTGCTCCTGGGTGTGATCGGCTTACTTTCGCCGTCCTCCGCAGCGGCGTTCCAGAAGGCGCTGGACAGTTCTCTGATCAGCGGCTCCGTGTACCGGCACAACTACCTGGTCCATCTGATCAACGGACTTTTCAGCTAGGTTTTTCATCCCGCGCTGATGGACGGAGGCGTCGGCAAGTCAGTTTCTCCCATCTTCTCAGGTCCCCTTGACAGGGTCCCGGGATTGTGATATAAAATTAAAGATTTAATCAGGCATCAGTAAGGCGCAGCTCAATTCGCCGCGCCGGAAACAGGAATGGCTATAACAGACAGGAACCGAAAGGAAGCTTAATGTCTATATTATTAACGAACGGCATGATCCTTACCGCAGGCACGTTCCGGAAGTCCGATCTTCTGGTTCGAGACGGTAAGGTTTTTGTTTTTGGCACAGACAGCGGCGCTGTTCCCGCTGACGTGACCCGAACGGTTGACTGCTCCGGCAAGTATATTTCACCCGGCTTCGCGGATGTGCACGTGCATTTCCGCGAACCCGGGTTTTCTTATAAAGAGACTATCCGCACGGGCAGCCTGGCCGCCGCCCACGGCGGATACACGGCAGTCTGCACCATGCCGAACCTGAAGCCAGCTCCTTCCACGCTGGCGAACCTGAAGGTCCAGCTGGACATCATCGAGAAAGACGCCTGCATCCGCGTCATTCCCTACGGGACGATTACGGAGAACCAGGACGGCCGCAGCCGCCTCTCTGACATGGAAGCGCTGGCGCCCTACGTCTGCGCCTTTACAGACGACGGCAAAGGCGTCCAGACCCGGGACCTGATGGAAGAAGCCATGAAGAAGGCCCATGAGCTGGGAAAGATTATCGTCGCCCACTGCGAGGACGAGAGCCTGCTGGGCGGCACCGCCATCCATGACGGAGAATACGCGCACCGGATCGGACACCTGGGCATCACATCGGAAAGCGAATGGCGCCAGGTGGAACGGGATGTAGAACTTGCGGCTAAAACTGGATGCGCCTACCATGTGTGCCATGTGTCCACAAAGGAATCTGTAGACATCATCCGCCAGGCCAAGGCCTCCGGCGTAGACGTCACCTGCGAGACCGGGCCCCATTATCTGGTTCTCTGCGACCAGGACCTGCAGCCCCACGGCCGCTTCAAGATGAACCCGCCCCTCCGCAGCAGCGCGGACCGGGATGCACTTCTGGAAGGACTTCTGGACGGTACCGTGGATATGATTGCCACGGACCACGCGCCCCACAGTGAGGAAGAGAAATCAAGAGGACTGCTGGACAGCGCCTTCGGCATCACCGGCCTGGAAGCATCCTTCCCCGTGCTCTATGAACGTCTCGTCCTGGACCAGAAGCTCATGAGCCTGGAGACACTGCTGGACAGAATGGCTCTGGCCCCCAGGCGGCGCTTCGACCTGCCCGGCGGACTCATTGCAGACGGCGAGCCGGCAGATCTCACCGTGATCGATCCGAATCGCGTATTTACGATCAATCCGGAGCACTTCCTCAGCATGGGTCACGCAACGCCCTTCGAGGGATGGAAAGTCCAGGGCGGCATAGATATGACCCTTTCTGACGGGAATATCGTCTGGGAATACACAGAAGATTAAAGGAGAATGCACATGAAGGACCAGATCCTTACCATAGAAACAAATCAGGAGATCCAGAAAGACATCTTTCAGATGACCCTGACCGGCGATACCGGCGAGATCGGCCGGCCCGGCCGGTTTATAAACATCCGGCTGGACGGGTTTTACCTGCGCCGCCCCATTTCCCTGTCGGACTACGGCGACGGGAAACTGACCATTATATATAAGGTGGTCGGCCGGGGGACCAGGGCTTTGTCAGAATATAAAAAAGGAAAAGAACTGGACGTGCTCCTGCCCCTGGGCAACGGATTCGACCCGGATGCAGAAAACGCCCGGGACGCGGCGCCTGTCCTCGTGGGCGGAGGCATCGGCCTGCCCCCTCTCTACGGCTTGGCCAAAGCGCTGAAGCAGCAGGGCCGGACGCCCGTGGTCATCGCCGGTTTCAACACGAAGGACGATGTGATCATGGAAGAGGACTTCCGCAGTCTGGGCATTGAACCTGTCATCACCACCGTGGACGGCAGCCTGGGTATGCAGGGGATGGTCACCGATGCACTGGAGAAGCTGAGCAGCGAGGACGTGTTCCCGGGGAACAAAGCCTTCGTTTTCGCCTGCGGTCCGGAGCCCATGCTCCATGCACTGTGGAACCTGTGCAATGAGAAAAGCTGGAGCGGCCAGTTCAGCTTTGAGGCAAGGATGGCCTGCGGCTTCGGCGCCTGCATGGGCTGCAGCTGCAAGACGAAATACGGAAACAAGAGGATCTGCACCGACGGTCCGGTCCTGACGAAGGAGGAGATCATATGGTAGATACTAAAGTAGAACTCTGCGGCGTGACTCTGGACAATCCGGTGATCCCCGCCAGCGGCACATTCGGCTACGGAAAGGAATTCGCCGCTCTCTACGACCTGGACATCCTCGGTTCCATATCATTTAAGGGTACGACCCGGGAAGAGCGCTACGGCAATCCCCTGCCCCGCATCGCGGAATGCCCTCAGGGCATGCTGAATTCCGTGGGTCTGCAGAACCCCGGGCTGGATGCGGTCTGCAGCCGTGAACTGCCGGAGCTTGCGAAGATATTCCACAAGCCCCTGATCGCAAATATCAGCGGATTCAGCATCGACGAATACGTGGAATGTGTCCGGGCAATGGACGGGCAGGATCAGGTAGGTATAATAGAAGTTAACATCAGCTGCCCCAATGTCCATAACGGAGGCATGGCCTTCGGGGTGGATCCGGAGGCGGCGGCTTCTGTCACTGCCGCTGTACGGAAAGCGACCAGCAAGCCTTTGTTTATTAAACTGAGCCCCAACGTCACGGACATTACCGTCATCGCCCGGGCCTGCGAGGATGCCGGGGCCGATGGAATCAGCCTGATCAACACCCTGCTGGGCATGCGCATAGATATCCGGAGACGGCAGCCGGTGCTGGCCAATAAGATGGGCGGATTTTCCGGTCCCGCGATCTTCCCGGTAGCGGTCCGCATGGTTTATCAGGCGGCCCAGGCCGTAAAGATCCCGATCATCGGCATGGGCGGCATCAGCACGGCGGAAGACGTCATAGAGATGATGATGGCGGGAGCCACGGCAGTCCAGGTGGGCGCCGCCAACCTGACGGATCCCTTCGCCTGCCCGAAGATCATAGAGGACCTGCCCCGGGTCTGCGATGAACTGGGGATCCAGCGCCTGACGGATATCATCGGCATTGTAAACTAAGAAACAGTCAAATCAACATATCAGCAAATCAACACACCCTAGAGAAAGGAGCCGCCCATGGGCAGAGATGTAATTATCGCCTGTGACTTCCCGGGAAAGAAAGAAACATTGGACTTTCTGGATCAGTTCACAGGACGCAAACCCTTCGTTAAGATCGGCATGGAGCTTTTCTATGCCGAAGGACCGGATATTGTAAGAGAGATCAAGGCGAGAGGTCATAAGATCTTCCTGGATCTGAAGCTCCATGACATTCCTCATACTGTGGAGAAGGCCATGGCAAGCCTTGCCCGTCTGGATGTAGACATGACAAACGTCCACGCCGCCGGAACCATAGAGATGATGAAGGCTGCCCGCCGGGGCCTGACAAAGGAAGACGGCAGCCGCCCCATCCTAATCGCCGTGACCCAGCTGACGTCCACAGGCCAGGATCAGCTGGAGCAGGATCTGATGATCCATGAGCCCATCGGCGATGTGGTCACCCACTACGCCGAGAACGCGAAGACGGCGGGACTGGACGGCGTGGTCAGCTCTCCTCTGGAAGCAGCCATGATCCATGAGGCATGCGGAACGGATTTCCTGACCGTAACGCCGGGCATCCGGTTCGCGGGCGCCGCGGCAGACGACCAGACGAGGATCACTACGCCCGCGAAGGCGAAAGAAATCGGATCCGACTACATCGTCGTCGGACGTCCCATCACCCAGGCGGAGGATCCTGTGGCGGCATACGAGCGCTGCCTTGCGGACTTCTGCGGCTGATGCCGGTCCGGCTGAGGGCTGAACCGCGTCTCAGCCTGGGAATAACGGACAAACAGGACTTTGTTATATAAGAGGGAGGATACTATGGACAAAAGAGACATCGCCAAAGGACTGCTCTCCATCGAGGCAGTTTTCCTGCGGCCATCAGAGCCCTTCACATGGGCCAGCGGCATCAAGAGCCCGATCTACTGCGACAACCGCCTGACGCTGACAGCGCCGGATGTGCGGACCATGGTGGAGCACGGGCTGGCAGAAACCGTGAAAGAATATTATCCCGAATGCGACGTTCTTATGGGGACCAGCACGGCGGGCATCGCCCACGCTGCCATCACAGGCCATCTGCTGGAGATGCCCATGGGCTACGTCCGGGGCAGCAAGAAGGATCACGGCAGAGGCAACCAGATCGAGGGCCGGCTGAACCCGGGCCAGAAGGTGGTCGTCATCGAGGACCTGATCTCTACGGCCGGTTCCTGCTGCGAGACCGTAGAGGTCCTGCGGGAAGCGGGAGCGGAAGTGCTGGGCGTGGCGAGCATATTCACCTACGGGATGAAAAAGGGCCTGGACCGCCTGGCAGAACACAACACAGTCAATCACAGTCTCTGCGACCTGAACACTCTGGTCGAAGTGGCTGCGGAAACGGGTTACATCAAACCCGAAGATAAAGTTAAGATTTTGCGATTTAGAGACAATCCGTCAGATACCGGATGGATGAAGGAGGAGTAACATGAGCGAAGTTCGCAGCTTAATCAACATCACCGATTTTTCTGTCGAGGAGATCGACCACCTGATCGAGGTTGCTGATGACATCATTGCAAACCCGGAGAAATATCAGGACATCTGTGCCCACAAGAAACTTGCTACACTGTTCTTTGAGCCCAGCACCCGCACCCGCCTCAGCTTTACCGCAGCCATGATGGAACTTGGCGGAAATGTCCTGGGATTCGACGATGCGGCCACCAGTTCCACCAAGAAGGGCGAAAGCGTCAGCGACACGGTGATCATGGCCGGCTGCTATGCTGATATCATCGCCATGCGCCACCCCAAGGAAGGCGCTCCCGTTATCGCGTCCACCCGCACCACCGTACCTCTCATCAACGCAGGTGACGGCGGCCACTTCCATCCGACCCAGACCCTGACCGACCTGCTGACCATCCACAGAAAGAAGGGTCAGCTGGGCAACATGACCATCGGTCTCTGCGGCGACCTGAAATTCGGCCGCACCGTTCACTCCCTGATCGAAGCCCTCATGCGCTACGAGAACGTGAAGTTCGTCCTGATCTCACCGGAAGAGCTGCGTCTGCCGGATTACGTCAAGGAGAACATGGACCGCAAGGGCGCTGAGTGGAAAGAATACACCAAGCTTGAGGACGCCATCCCCGAGCTGGACATCCTGTACATGACCCGCGTACAGAAAGAGCGTTTCTTCAACGAAGAAGATTATGTAAGACTGAAGGACAGCTACATCCTGAACCTGGAGAAGCTGGAACCCGCCAAGGAAGACCTGATCATCATGCATCCGCTGCCCCGTGTAAACGAGATCTCCGTGGAAGTGGACGATGATCCGAGAGCCTGCTACTTCTACCAGGCACTCTGCGGCAAGTACATCCGCATGGCCCTGATCCTGTTCCTGCTGGGAATCAAGTAGTTTTCCATTCTTCGGGAACAAAGGCCTGACCGGACGGGAACAGCGCTTCTTCGCCGGCTTTGCGGACCCTCGGTCCGCTCCCATCGGAAAGCCGCATCCCCGCGGACGCGGATCAAACGCTCCCAGCGGACGGTCTGCTCGCGGAGCATCGCATCCCCGCAGACGGCAGCAGCCTTTGCCGCATACAACGTTTATTTACGATAGAGGAGGTAACAATGAATATAGATGGAGTAAACACAGGTGTAGTACTGGACCATATCAAGGCAGGAAAGAGCATGCAGATCTACGAGCTCATGCGCCTGGACAAACTGAAATGCTGCGTGGCGATCATCCAGAACGCCGACAGTTCCAAATACGGAAAGAAAGATATCATTAAAGTTGACGGAGACATCAACCTGGACTTCGATATCCTGGGATATATTGACAGCAACATCACGGTCAACATCGTTGAGAACGGACGTCTGGAGAAGAAGGTCCATCTGGATCTGCCTGAGACACTGACGAACGTCATCAAATGCAAGAATCCCCGCTGCATCACATCCATCGAGCAGGAGATTCCTCATAAATTCCGTCTCGTCGACCGCGAGAAGAAAGTATACCGCTGCGTATACTGCGATGCAGAGTACTCGGAGTAAACCTGTCTAAAATCAAAATCATAAAATGATGACCAAAGGCCGCCTCAGAAAGCTGAAATCACCTTTTGAGGCGGCCTTTTTTCGTGCCGGTATTGTTTTGCCGGTATTTTCGTACCCGATAGGTAAATTCCACCTGCAGAAGTTCGGGCATGGGCAGGTTACCTTCTCCGGGGCGACTCCTCCAGCGAATCTGTGAGAACTGAGGATCTCGCCATTTGGAGACTCGCGTCGCCCCGGGATCCGATGGTTCCCGGGGCGACTCCGCCAGCAATTCTGTGAGATCTGACCATCTCACCATTTGGAGACCCGCATCGCCCCGGGATCCGATGGTTTTCGGGGCGATTCCGTCAGCGAATCTGTGAGAACTGAGGATCTCGCCATTTGGAAACTCGCATCGCCCCGGGATTCGATGATTTCCGGGGCGATTCCGTCAGCAATTCTGTGAGATCTGACGATCTCACCATTTGGAGACTCGCGTCGCCCCGGGATCTGATGGTTTCCGGGGCGACCCCGCCAAGCTATTCTGTGAGAACTGACGATCTAGCCATTTGAAGGCTCTCATCGCCCCGAAACCGTATGAATCAAATCAATACAGATCCATCAGATCAAAACAGGCCCACCAGAACAAATCAAATCAGACCCGCTGAAATAAGCATAGCCTCTTTAGTTCCGCTCATATTCCTTATACAGCTTGCTGATCTTGCGGTCGATCTCCCGCTGGGTCAGGTCCTTCACCAGCTTTTCCTGGAGAACCTTAATATTATTATTCGGATGCTTGATCAGATCGTCCAGCAGGATGTGCTGAATAGCGAAGACTTCCTCCTCGCTCTCCGCTCCGGCGGCGATGATATCCTCCCGGGTCATATCCAGATCTTCGGCGTCCAGAGGCACACCCTGATTGATCCAGCTGACCACATGGGTCCGCGAATCCAGAGGCTTCAGTTCCTTCATGTCCGTAATATGGTAAGCCGCCCAGGCGTAGTCATTCATATCAAAGTAAAAATCCTTACCCCATTTGGCCACGAACCGGCGGAGCTTCTTCGGACTGTTCAGCTTGATAAACTCAATGTAGTTATACACGAGATTGCATATCCAGTCTATGGCGTCGGGATCGAAATTCGCATTCCGCAGCAGCACCTCTGTGCGTGCCGGATCAAAGGGGAACAGCAATATGGCAAGCTTAAACGCCAGGTCATCCCTCCGCACATCCAGCCGGTCAAAGTGGTCGATGATGTCGTAGTAATTCTTCTTATCCATGAGCTTCTTAATCGGAAAGACTTCAGGCATACAGAATTTCATAAATCCCATTTTCTGCATTTCCTGCAAAGACCTGGTCGGATTGATCTCCTGCAGGACGCACAGAACCTCGTCCATCTTCTCCTCCGGCGTGATCTCCGGCCAGCGGACCTCCATGGTCAGCCAGTGCTCAAAGTGCTGCTCCTTCATCTCGCCGGATGTGATAATTTCCTGTATAAGAACGTGCATCATCTGAGCCGGTTTCAGCTGGCGGAACAGCCCCGTATCGTGCATCGCTTTGGCAATCGCCTTTTCTGACAGCTTTTCCATTTGTTCTCCCTTTCCGTCTCCAGCCTCCCGCTTCGCAGTTCGCGGATAAGACATCCATCTCCGCGCGGCGCTGATTGGATTCTATGCCAGTATTATCCCATGGACCAGCCAGCCTGTCAAATAGTCACAGTTCAAGGATAGTGTCAAGTTGTTAGGGAGTTTTTTGTTGACAATCCTCGGTGGGTATCTTCTTGCATAGGGATTAGCATAGGGGATTTCTT
>OMXT01000083.1 GCA_900315125.1 uncultured Eubacteriales bacterium | reverse complement strand
CTCGATCTGCTGCGGGTGATCCATGTCGATCTTTCTCTCGCCGTCAACGATTCCCCAGCCCTTCATAGCAACGCCTGCTACGCTGCCTGCAGCTGCGAATCCATAAGGAGATTTACGGTCAACATCGGTAACGATGGGCTCCATGTCCTGACCAAACTCGTCCAGCTTCCAGCCGAGTGCATCGCACATCATGCCTACGGACTCAGCGAATCCTACGTGGCCTGCCATGGTTCCGTCAGCCTTGCGCTGATTGAACTCGTCAACAGAGATGCCGATTCCCTGCTCTTCCATTACAGCCGGTCCGAACGGAGACAGAGAGTTAACTCTTCTGGATGTGATGTGGTTTACGCTCTCGCATGCGCCAGTCCACAGGATTACCAGCAGGTCCATGATCAGGCCCGGGTTGATTCCTGTTCCCAGTACAGTTACGCCGTTCTTCTTAGCGCACTCGTCCAGCTTCTTAGCCAGTTCAGGCTCCTGAGCCTGAGGATAAGCCATCTCTTCTGCAGAAGTGATAACGTTGATTCCTCTCTCCATAACGAAAACGAGTTTATCAAATACGTCTCTTGTGAATGAATTGGTGCAAACTACTACGATGTCTGCTGAACCCGGTTTGATTACGTCCTCAGGTGTTCCGACGATTACGTCCGGACGGTCACCCTGCTCGATTCCAGGAACAACGTCATACAGATTCTTACCGATCTTCTCGCCGATGTCGATAGCGCCTACGATGTCAACGCCCTGCTTCTTTACCAGCATTTTACCGATTCCGCCGCCCATAGCGCCTAATCCCCAAAGGATTACCTGTACGTTTTTCATTTGCTTTTCTCTCCTTTAACACTACAAAACAAAATAACGTTCTCAGTTAATGACCATATGAAACCGCTGATTCACCCTCTCCGTGCCTCTTTCTGCTTACGCAGACCGGAGGGCGGCCCAGGCCGTCCATAATTGGTAACGTGATAGAATTGTATCTGCAGATCTTTCGTCTGCTCATGGAACAAATTCCTGACCGGTCCGTCAAGCCGGATACGCTTTAACTGATCTTCCACATCCGCCGTTTTCCTCTCCGTAGAACGGATTGTGTATTAATTCGCGTACACCTTAGTTAAAAGCAACCACCGTGCCAACTCGATTTATGTATACAAGAAAAGCAAATCGTTTTTTTAAACATTTTCAAAACCCCCGTTTTGTGGACTTTTAACAAAGTAAAGCAGGGCAGGGGAGTCGGTTTTGAATTAATGCTAAATTCTGTAAATTTTGCAAGTTCAAAAAATAAAGAGGGTGCAAATATATTTGCTCCATTATTGCCCATATATTTGCACATCCCTTGTTTTTATTCACGTCATCTTAAATTTATTCTCTATTCAGAATTCCATACTTTTTCAACTTATGCTGCAGCGTCTGCCTTTTCATCTGGAGAACCTCTGCAGTTCTTGAAATATTGCCGCTTTCCGCAATCATGACCTCCCGGATGATCTCCTGTTCCACATTGGCGATGTACTGGCTCAGAGGCTCATTCTTCTGCCATCCTTCTATGGCAGAAGCCGCTCCCGGCTTGACCTGCCGGGGCATCTGCAGCAGCCGGGTGGTCAGCACGTGCTCCGATTCAGCCATGGCTACAGACTGGACGATGATATTCTCCAGTTCCCGGACATTGCCCGGATAATCATAAGCCACAAGCTTTTTCAGCGCGTTGTCCGACGTCATCCAGAGCTCTTTCCCGTACTCCTTGTCGTGCTTGATCAGCAGCGCGTCAACAAGCAGGGGAATGTCATCTTTCCGTTCCCGCAGGGGAGGAACCGACAGATTGACTACGTTCAGGCGGTAATAGAGATCACTTCTCAGTTTCCCTTCTGCCATCAGTTTTTCCGGCGATTCATTCACTGTAGCGATGATTCGGACGTCCACCGGTATATCCTTTGTGCCCCCGACGCGGCGGATATAGGATTCCTGAAGCACCCGAAGGAGCTTGCTCTGCAGTTCGTAGGGCATGGCGCTGATCTCATCCAGGAGAAGGGTGCCGCCGTTGGCCTGCTCAAACATGCCGGCCCGGTCCACGGCGCCGGTAAATCCGCCCTTGGTTGTCCCGAAAAGGATGCCTTCCAGTAGGGACTCCGGCAGAGCAGCGCAGTTCTGGGCGAGAAACGGCTTGTCTTTCCGGGAGCTTCCGTAGTGTATGCTTTGTGCGAAGAGTTCCTTGCCGGTTCCGGTCTCCCCGTAAATGAAGACGCTGGCGTTGTTCCGCGCCGCCCGCTTCGCCCGGCTTATGACCTCCTGGAACTGGGCGTTTTCGCCTACGATATCGTCAAAGGAATAATGGCGGATCCTGGGTCTGGGCGGATCCTGCATGGGGATCTTATCCTCCCGCAGCTCCTGGATCGTGTTGCTCATGTCCCGTATATTCGTGATATCCGTCGCGACCTCGATAGCCGCAACCGTTGTGCCTTCAACGTTTACGGGTACCGTACTGTTTATGGTTGTGACTTCCTTGCCGTACAGATTGGTGTAGGTCTGCTGTTTATTTTTGGTGGCGACACCCTTGCGCAGTGCCTGGTACATGGTGCTCTGATTCAGGCTGACCCCGGGGAAAGCCAGGTTGAACCGCTTGCCCACCACATCCTCTACGTTGATCTGTTCGTGGCGGGCCATCTGCTCATTATAATAGAGGCCGAAGCCGTCGGAGTCTACGACATAGACCCCTTCGTCCACCAGCTTGATCAGCTCTTCTATGATTGCTTTGTACCCCTGTTCGTCCATGATGACCTCTCTTTCATTCACGACGCCTGATGCCTGTTTATCTCCATTTTACACGAGTTCAGCTTCTGATGCAAATATTTTTGCATCTCTGCGTGAGCTCTGCGTTATCTCTGGATCCAAAACAAAACTAATGTGCAATTTATAACTTACGGTCTTGACATTTGCTTCGTCAAGAATAAAATAAATTATATTATTGATAAATTGATTTATTTTATGGATGGAGGTCTTCATGCCGGCAAAGAAACATATAACAAAAGAAATGATTTTATCCAAAGCATTCGAGATTCTGCGAACAAATGGAATGGACAGCGTCAGCGTTACGGCGCTGGCGAAGAAGCTGCACTGCTCGACCCAGCCGATCTATCTTTCCTTTAAAAATATGGACGCGCTGCGGGCCGAACTGTCCGAACAGGCCGTAGAATTTTTCCTGCAGTTTATGAACGAGAGCGGGGAAGAGCCTGATTTATTCGATATGGCATATATCCAGTTTGCGAAGGATGAGAAGGAGCTGTTCCAGTTTCTGTTTATGAGACAGAATGCCTTTGAAGAGCTGCGGGAGGGATTGTCGCCCATTATGGACCAGTCTATTTCCCGCCTTATGGATCAATATCACATTTCCCATGATGAAGCACATTTCTTTCATGACCAGCTGTGGATGCATGCCCATGGCATCGCTGCCATGATCGCCACGGATTTCTGTGACTGGGATATGAAGAAGGTGGAACACATGATTGAAGAGAACATCTATTATATGGGGCAGAAATATGAGCGATGAATTATTTTCAGACAGGGATATGAGAAATCTGATCTTTCCGCTGTTTGTTGAACAGTTTCTTTTAATGCTGGTGGGCATCGCTGACACGTTCATCGTCAGCTATGCCGGAGAGGCAAATGTTTCCGGCGTTTCTCTGGTCAATTCCTTTAATACCGTTCTGGTCTTTCTGTTTACGGCTCTCTCATCCGGCGGTGCAGTGATTATCAGTCAGTACATCGGAAGGGGAGACCCGCGAAAAGCCTCTGAATCATCCAGCCAGCTGATGATGATATCCGCTGTTATTTCTACAGCGGCAATGGCGCTGATCCTGGTATTCTGCCATCCGCTTCTGTCTTTTCTTTTCGGCAGGATAGAAGATGACGTTATGGACGCCTGTGTCATCTACCTCCAGATCACCGCCTGCTCCATCCCCGCCCTTGCCATTTACGATGCGGGCGCCGCGCTGTGCCGGAGCATAGAGAAGACCCAAGTCACTATGTATATCTCTACCGCAGCGAACATTGTGAATATTATCGGAGACTGCATCGGCGTCTTCCTGCTGCACGCCGGGGCTGCCGGCGTCGCCTGGCCGTCTCTGATCTCCCGGGTCATTTCCGCTGCAGCTGTTACAATTTACTGCTTCAGTAAAAGAAGCCCGATCCGATACAGAATGAAAGATATCATTAAATGGAACGGAGATCTTCTGAAAAAGATCATGGGGATCGCTGTACCCAACGGCGTGGAAAACGGGGTGCACCAGCTGGTGAAGGTAGCATTATCCAGCATGATCGCCGTATTCGGAACATATCAGATCGCAGCAAACGGCGTGGCTCAGAGCATCTGGTCCCTTGCTTCTATCATGGGGCTTGCCATGGCGCCGGTATATACGACAGTGATCGGTCAGTGCATGGGCGCCCGGGATCCAGGGCAGGCAGATTATTATTTCCGAAGGCTGAATCGGATCACGTTTCTGCTTTCCATACTATGGAACGGGCTGATATTCGCGCTCACACCTTTTATTGTGAAATATCTGGGCATATCGTCGGCAGCTAGGTCCCTGGTTGTCTGGCTTGTACTCATCAATAATATATTCAACGGCCTGGCATATCCCTTTGCGGGACCTCTGGGAGCCGGTCTGCGGGCAGCAGGGGATGTACAGTTTACCATGTGGGTCTCTGTCATCCTCACCGTTGCCGCCCGGCTGTTCTTTTCTGCGCTGTTCGGCCTCTGGCTTGGGTGGGGCGTGATCGGCATCGCCATTGGTATGAGCATCGACCTGGTGCTCCGGGGCGGTATATTCATCTATCGCTGGAAGTCAAAAAAATGGACACAGTTCCAGGTGATCTGAAGATCCTGGAACTGCATGATGAACTGTATAATAATTTTCCTCGGACTGCAGGACGATCTTGCCTCACATGACGCTGAACTTCTTGGTTGCGTTGATGTATTTCGCGAGAATGCCGAGATTAGCATAGAAGTAATTGCACTTTTCTACCTTATGGGTCTCCACAAGGCCGGACTTGACCAGCCGCTTCATGTGCTGGGAGATCGTTGCCTGAGCGTAGTCGAAGACTTCCACCAGGTCCTTGGTGCACACGGGGGTCATTTCCTTATTGCAATGCATGATATAGCGGAACAAAGCCAGCCTTACCGGGTGCGCCAGCGCATCGGAAACGGTGGCGATGAGCTCTGTCTCGATCCCCTGGAGATTCTCTGCCACGCCCTTATCCCTTCTGATTCTCAATTCCGCACCCCTTTCCGCATCCGCATATTTCGATCAGTCTCTTTCCTCCGGCATGCAGCCGGCGGCGGACACGAATAATAGTTTACCCCAAATCGGGATGCAATTCAAGTTGCCTGAGATACTTCCGATTATCAAAAAAGCACCCGCCCATTCATCATGCAGCGGATGCCTCTTCAATATTTCTAATCTTCTTCGTCCTCGGCAGGATTGCCTTTGATCCATTCAGCGCTTTCGGCGTAAACCGTAAATGCGTCACGGACCTCTACGAACCCGCCGCGGGTCTTCAGTTCTCTGTGTTCCGGGGATCCCGGTTCACGGAACGTTACTTTTCCGTCTTCCTTCAGAAGTTTGCGGCACCAGACGTGTCCGGGCAGATAGCCCTCGGAACCTTTTACGGTGATCACGTCCAGTTCCTCCACCTCGCCGGTGTAGATTTCTTCTTCCGGAGTCAGGATCTCCAATTTGGTTACTGCTGCCATGAGATCACGCTCCAGTCATTATTCTGCTTTGGAATCATCCGCAGTTTCCGGAGCCTCGTCAGCCTTTGCCTCGCCCGCCGTTCCGTCTACAGCAACGGATGTCTGATGGGTCGCCTTATACTTCTCTACGACCTCGTCGATGCCGCCGGCGAACAGGAACAGATCCTCAGGGATCTCGTCGTGCTGGCCGTCCAGGATCTCCCGGAATCCGCGTACCGTTTCCTTGATGGGTACATATTTACCCTCCATGCCCGTGAACTGTTCCGCAACCGTAAAGGGCTGGGACAGGAAACGCTGGATCTTACGGGCACGTGATACGGTGACCTTATCATCCTCGGACAGTTCGTCCATACCCAGGATCGCGATGATGTCCTGCAGGTCTTTATATTTCTGCAGTACCTCCTGCACCCGTCTTGCCGTCTCGTAATGCTCATCGCCTACGATCAGCGGATCCAGGATACGTGATGTGGATGCCAGCGGATCGACAGCAGGGTAGATGCCCAGCTCAGTGATGGAACGGTCCAGTACGGTAGTTGCGTCCAGATGGGCGAATGTAGTGGCAGGAGCCGGGTCAGTCAGGTCGTCTGCCGGTACATATACCGCCTGTACAGAAGTGATGGACCCGTCCTTGGTGGACGTGATTCTCTCCTGCAGGGCTCCCATCTCATTGGCCAGGGTGGGCTGATATCCTACAGCGGAGGGCACACGGCCCAGCAGAGCGGATACTTCAGAACCTGCCTGGGTGAAACGGAAAATATTGTCGATGAAGAGCAGTACATCCTGCTTCTCTCTGTCACGGAAATACTCAGCCATGGTCAGTCCCGTCAACGCAACTCTCATACGTGCTCCAGGGGGCTCGTTCATCTGGCCGAATACCATGGCGGTCTTCTTCAGTACGCCGGATTCTGTCATCTCGCCATACAGGTCGTTTCCTTCACGGGTACGCTCGCCGACGCCCGCGAATACGGAAATGCCGCCGTGCTCTGTTGCGATATTATTGATCAGCTCCTGGATCAGTACGGTCTTGCCGACACCGGCGCCGCCGAACAGTCCGACCTTACCGCCTCGGGTGTATGGAGCGATCAGGTCGATGACCTTGATGCCCGTCTCGAAGATCTCGGATGATGTGTCCTGATCTTCAAATGCCGGGGCCGGCCGGTGGATCGGAGCCTTTTCCTTCGTTTCTACAGGACCCTTCTCGTCGATGGGCTCGCCCAGAACGTTGAACAGCCGTCCCAGGACCTCATCGCCTACAGGAACCTCGATGGGCGCTCCTGTATCGTAAGCTTCCATGCCTCTGGCCAGTCCGTCTGTGGATGACAGGGCAATGCAGCGAACCTCGTCGTCGCCCTTATGCTGGGCGACTTCCGCAGTGATCGTGGAACCGTCGTCCATCTTAATCTGAATGGCGTTCAGAAGTTCCGGAAGCTCCTCGGGGTCGAATTTGATATCGACCACAGGTCCGATAATTTCATGTATGATGCCTTTGTTCATAATACCTCCTAAGGCTTACGCCTGTGCCTCAGACCCGGAAACGATCTCTATGATCTCATCGGTGATCTGGGACTGGCGCG
The DNA here is from genome assembly GCA_900315125.1 of uncultured Eubacteriales bacterium. GTDB lineage: Bacteria > Bacillota > Clostridia > Peptostreptococcales > Anaerovoracaceae > Aminicella. Next base: position 11,815 of record OMXT01000083.1, on the reverse strand, counting down.
CCCGGTTATATTTCAGCTGCAGCGCGCTCAGCATGTCGCTGGCGTTGTCCGAAGCATTCTCCATGGCCTGGCGGCGTGCCGCATGCTCACATGTGGATGATTCGATGGCTGCGCTGTACAGAGCCAGCTCAAGGTACTTGGACGCCAGATAGTCGAACACCGCGTCAGCGGAAGGCTCGTACTCCATCATGGCCATGCTTGTTTGGGCGCTGCTCTGATGTTCATTCATGTCGACGGGCAGAATACGCCGGGACACCGGTTCCTGCTTCAGTGTATTGATATAAGAAGTATATACCAGCCGGATCTCATCGATCTCCTTATTATGGTATTTCTCGATGAGGGGTTCCGTCAGTGCCTTGATGTCCTGGAACTGCAGGGAATCCGCGCTCTCGTCGTGGGGGAACAAAACCTCCACCGACTGTCTTACGAAATGTTCTCTGCCCTTGGAGCCGATGGTAACAAGCACCGGTCTGCTGTCCGTAGCCTTGATCTCTTCTTCTACTTCACGGATAATATTGCCGTTAAAGCTGCCGCAGAGTCCTGTGCTGCTTGTGATGACAACATAGCAGGTGGTCTTGATCTCCCGGCTGCCCAGAAGGTAATCTTCCGGGACGGATGCTCCGTTATCATAAGCTTCGTCAATGGACTCGATAATACGATTCAGGAACATCCGGCTGTGCTCGTAAACTGCCTTGGCCCGGCGCAGCTTGGCGGCAGAGACCAGCTTCATCGCGTTAGTGATGCGCTCGGTGCTGCCGATACTCTTGATTCTGCGCTTGATGTCCTGCATCTGTTCAGCCATTGATATAACCTACCTTCTTGAATTCTTCAATGCCCTTCTTCAGCAGTTCTTCATTCTCCTTAGAAAGCTCGCCGGTCTCGTGGATGCCCCGCTTGATTTCCGGGAAATGGTCCTCCATGTATGCGTGGAACTGGCGCTCAAATTCCCGGATCTGGGTTACGGGAATATCATCCAGCAGTCCGTTGATAGCCGCGTAGATGATCATGACCTGTTCCGCCACATCCAGAGGCTGGTACTGTCCCTGTTTCAGGATCTCCATCAGTATGGCGCCCTGATCCAGTCTCCGCTTGGTATCCGGATCGATATCGGATCCGAACTGGGAGAAGGACTGCAGCTCTCTGTACTGAGCCAGCATGAGCTTGATCTTGCTGCTGACCTTCTTCATCGCCTTGATCTGCGCGTTTCCTCCTACACGGGATACGGAGATACCGGCGTTGATGGCGGGGCGCTGTCCCGCGAAGAACAGCTCCGGCTCCAGGAAAATCTGGCCGTCTGTAATGGAAATTACATTGGTCGGAATGTATGCTGAAATATCGTTTGCCTGTGTTTCAATGATGGGCAGGGCAGTGATGGATCCGCCGCCCAGCTCGTCGGACAGTTTGGCTGCCCGCTCCAGAAGCCGGGAATGCAGATAGAATACATCGCCCGGGTAAGCTTCACGTCCTGGCGGTCTGCGAAGAAGCAGAGACATGGTACGGTAAGCTACCGCATGCTTGGACAGATCATCATAGATGATCAGCACATGCTTGCCTTTGTACATAAAATACTCGCCCATGGCGCAGCCCGCATAGGGTGCGATATACTGCATCGGCGCTACTGCAGATGCAGTAGCGGATACAACGATGGTATAATCCATGGCGCCCTTATCGCTCAGAGTCTTCACCAGCTGGGCGACGGTGGACTGCTTCTGGCCGATGGCCACGTAAATGCAGATGACGTCCTTTCCCTTCTGGTTGATGATGGAGTCGATGGCGATAGCCGTCTTACCGGTCTGCCGGTCTCCGATGATCAGCTCACGCTGTCCCTTGCCGATAGGGATCATGGAGTCGATGGCCTTGATACCGGTCTGCAGCGGCTCCTTTACCGGCTGCCGGCGCAGTACGCCCGGAGCAGGGTACTCGATGGGACGGGTCTCTGTGCTGTCAATGGTGCCCTTGCCGTCGATGGGTCTTCCCAGTGCGTCCACGACTCTGCCGATCATGCACTCTCCGACAGGGACCTCTACGACTCTTCCTGTGGGTTTGACGATGTCTCCTTCACCGATCTCCCGGTCAGATCCCAGGATTACGGCGCCGACATTATCTTCCTCCAGGTTCAGGGCCATGCCGTAAACGTCGTGGGGGAATTCCAGGAGTTCGCCGGACATACAGCGGTTGAGACCGTAGATCCTGGCGATTCCGTCTCCCACGTTCATGACCGTCCCGAAATCGGATACCTGCGTCGCATTGGTATAATTCTTTATCTGGTCTTTAATTAATCCGCTTATTTCATCGGGTCTTAAATTCATAGAAGATTTCTCCTCTCCCGATCACGCCCTTCGGACGTCCGTCCGTCAGGCTGTCACCGTTAGTTGTTTCTGATCCTGTCTGCCAGCTTCTCGAGGCGGGAACTCATAGACGCGTCAATGAGCTTGCCGTCTACAAACAGCTTGACTCCGCCGATCAGACTGCGGTCGATCTTATTGCGCAGCTTGACCTTCTTGTGAAGAAGGCCGCTGGCCTGCTGGTTAAAACTGTTCAGCTGCTCTTCTGTAAGGGGGACAACGGAGTAGATGACGCCGTCAGCCACACCCATTTCATTTTCCTCGATCTTCTGATATTCCCGGACGATAGCATGAAAATCATAATACCTGTTCTTGTCCAGGAGTATGCACAGAAAATTCATCGTCTCCGGAAGAACCTTTCCGTCGAACACGTTTTTTATTACTTCCTTCTTGTGAACAAGAGGGACTGCCGGATTTATCATAAACTCTGTCAGATCCGTATTATTCCGGACGATCCGGTCGATCTGCACGATCTCTTCACTGACCTCTGAAATATGGCCGAGATCCCTGGCAGCTCCGTACAGAGCTTCGGCGTAGGTCATTGCTACTCCTAATTCCATGGCTTCTCCTCAGCCTCCTCGATGATCCGGTCAACGATGTCCTGATGGTCCTCCTGACGGATCTCTTTCTCGATGATCTTGCCCGCGGCAAGTACAGCCAGTTCTCCGACTTCCTTCTTGAGTTCTTTTCTGGCGGTCGCCTTCTCGCGTTCCACTTCTGCACGGGAGTGCTCTATGGTCTTGCGCGCCTTGTCGTTCGCCTCGTCGATGATCTGGTCTGCCTGCAGCTTCGCCTCGTCTCTGGACTTCTTGATGATCTGGCGGCTTTCCATTTCTACATTGGAAATACGCTCATTATAGTCCTGGAGTTTCTCATCGGCGAGCCGGTTCGTCTCCTCCGCGTGATCCAGCGAATCCTGAATCTCCTGGGAGCGCTTCTCCATAAAGTCATGGACCTTATCGAAAAAGAAATGTTTCAGGATCAGGAACAGAACAATAAACGTAATGATCGAGAAGATAAAATCCCAGCTGCTGAAATCAATTAACTGTTCATAATGCATGCCTGTCTCTCCTCTTTACCTGTGTGTTATCTTGCTGATCTGTCCCTGTTAGCCAATCTTTCCGAAGAGCATGATTGCGATTACAAAGGCAAGTACGAGAGCGGTCTCCATGATAGCCATCGCTACGATCATGTATCCAAGCAATTTACCAGACATTTCCGGCTGTCTGGACATACCATCCATCGCATGTCCGGATACGATACCCTGACCAACGCCAACACCCAGTGCAGCGAGACCAATAGCAAGTCCTGCGCCGATAGCAATAATACCCATATAGATACCTCCAAATATAATGATTATTCCGGCCTGCATGGCAGACCTTTTTCCCGCGGCCTTCCGACTCCCGCCAGCAAAACCGCATTATGTTATGATGCCGAAGATTTCTGCATCCTAACTGACATAAATCAGCCTGCTGCTTCCAGACTCTCCTCTGCTGCATCCGCCTGCGGTGTGTCCGGGATACCAAGTTTCCGATTTCTCTTTTTCTGTCTCTTCGCCTCTCTCTTGGCTCCCACTTCCGGATCCTGTCCGCGGATACCTTCTCCCAGGTTCACTGCAGTAAGTACCATAAAGATATATGCCTGAATGACAGGTTCGAACATATCGAAGAACAGGTTCAGCGGAATTACGGTTATGCAGCGCAGGAATGGAATCGCACAGATCTTGAAACTCAGGAATTCCATGAGATGCAGCCACAGCTCAACCACAACAAATCCGCCAAAAATATTACCGAAGCACCGAAGTGCCAGTGTAAAGGGCAGAACAAGTTCACTGATGATGTTCATCGGAATAATGAAGTAGTATGGACTGCCCAAAGCATCAATTCGTCCCCGAATTCCTGTATACTTTAGGGCCGATCCCTGAATCAGGAGGAACGAGAGAACCGCCAGTGCAGCGGTTACATTGATATCAGCCGTAATCGGTCTCAGGCCAATTACACCCAGGCCGTTGGCGCATACCAACCATGTAATCAGAGACCCCAGATAAGGCGCATAGGTCTTCGCGTAATCTTTCCCAACATATTCCTCTGTAAATCGGTAAATCCAGCCGACAAAGAGTTCTGCAAGCACCTGCTTGCCCTTGGGAACCTTCTGAAGATTGCTGCCCATCCAGATTCCCACAATCGCAAGAATGACTGCAAGAATAATCTCATAGCAGGTACTCTCAGCAAGGTGGAACTTGGAACCGTCTCCCAACCATAATATTATCCTGGGGCCCAGTTCATCAAAATTCATTTTCATCCCCCCTTATGTAATGTAAACTCATGAACGCACAAACCAGAATGCCAAGTATGCCAGCCGCATAACCGATCAGCGACCAATGAGCCAGAAGATAACATAGAACAGCACCGATGGCATAGATACCAAGTCTGCCCAGATATGTGACAACAATGGGCCTCATCTCCCGCTTTCCATTACTCTGAAAACGGAACACCGCGCGGATCAGCAGGTAGAAATTCAACACCACTACGGCGGCTCCAATGAGCAGCCCCACAAAAAACATCGGCTGCATCCCTATAACGAAAAGGGAAATCCCCTCCGCAGCTGCGCAGTAAATGAGCAGCGCGAAAAAGACACCCCCTCCCAGTTTTCCGTAATTATTCGCGTTCATTAGAGTAAATATACTCCGATTAGTCAGTAAAATCAAGTACCGAGTCGCATTTAGACGCATTATGCGTTTTGTCTAACAATATACATTGTTTCGTTTATTTATGATATGGCTCGCCTCGGTTGTTCAGGGATTTACGTGCCCGACATCACCGAGAAGCGCGCTGAGCTGATCTCTCCTGCTGTAAATGACGTTAAGAACATATACTCCTCTGCATCGTCATCTACTCTATAGTAAATAATGAATCTTTCTGCCGGCAGTTTTCGGATTCCCATAGTATACAAAGCTCGATCTCAATTATAGGAAAGCTCCTGGCCATGTAGCTGAGCTTTTCCATTGTTTTTCGCAGACGTCCTAGTATCGCTTCGCTGTTTCCGGCACCATCAGAACATCTGCAATGTAATCCATTATCTCCTGCATGTCAGATTTTGCATCCGGTGTGATGACCACATCATAATTCACTTGTCTATTCTCCTCTCGAGGTTGTCAAAGACTTCCGCAACAGACTGTCCTTCGCCTCGCAGAGATTGTCTGTAGCTGTGCTGAAGCTTATCTGCTAATTCAGCGTAACTGTATTCATCCAGTGTTTTCGGATCAGCCGGGACCGTCAGGGAGAAGGGAATCACATGCTGATAAATAATCTGCCGGTAAAGTGAATTAATTACAACGGAAACCGGAATTCCCAGTTTTTCCAGAATATCTTCTGCTTCCGTCTTCACATTATATTCTACGCGAGCGCTTACTGTAGCATTTTTCACAATAACACCTCCTGTCACGATAATTGTAGCATTATTGCTAGTGATTTGCAATACAACTGCATCACTTATGATACGGCTCGCCCCGGTTGATCTTGAAGCTTCTGTAAATCTGCTCCAGGAGAATGACCCGCATCATCTGGTGGGGAAATGTCATGTCAGAAAACGAAAGTTTCAGGTTCGCCCGCCGGCTGACTTCCGGGGAAAGACCCAGGCTCCCTCCGATAACAAAGGCAATGTCACTCGTTCCGTCTAATGTCAGTTCTGCAATTCTTGCCGCCAGTCCCTCCGAGGTCATCCGCTTTCCCTTAACTTCCAGGGTAACAACATACTGACTGCTTTTCAGATGATCCAGGATCTCCCGACCCTCTGCTTCCTTGACTGCTTCTTCATCTGCGGCACTTGGGTTGGATGCCAGCCGGGATTCCTTCAGTTCACAGATCGAAAGCGTACAATAACTGCTGAGTCTTTTGCTGTACTCTGCAATTGCGTCTCTCCAGTATTTTTCCTTCAGTTTTCCAATACAGACTATGGTAATATTCATGTTTACAGCGCTTTCCCATGCCAGGAATGTGACAGAATCAATGACTGACGTCATTCCCTGTGTTTTGTCATTCCCTGTATTTTGTCATTCCTTGTGTTTTAATGCTTTCGGTTACTTTTTCTCTTATATTTCCTGTTTTCGGCAGCCGGATCATCTTGGAATTTAACCTGATTATATTTTTTCGCCTTTCACATGCGCTCTGATATAAATATTCTTAAGGTTTGCACTTGCAAGTTATATCAAATGGTGCCTTTGCCGGTATTTGATATAACTTAGTGCTGCAATATTCCCGGTTGTGGATGATTTCCTCATGATCAACAGGCAATTATTATATCGATTACACCCTTAAGCAGCGTTTGATATACTATCGGATCTCTAATAACTAACCGTTTTATATCAAAAAGCACTATTGTGACAAATTGATATAAAATTTGATCCGAATTATCCTATTAATGACGGACGCCGACAAGTCCAGACATAATATCACACTTCGATCAGCGGACTTTCTTCATCCCGCCGGATCACAGACAGTTCCAGGTCTTTGTGATTATAATATCCCTCTTCATACAACATATTCTGTACCGTAAGGAATGCCTGCTGGGGCGTATTGTTTTCCCGGCTCAAGTGACCGAGGAGAATTTTCGGAATTTTACCGTCCTCAGCGGGCGCGACGCCGCTCAGGCTAATGCCATCTTCGAGGTTACTGCCGTTCATACTTCCAGCGGCACCCGCGCCGCGCCGCTGGTCGCCCAGGATCCTGCACAGCGTTTCGCCGGCAGTCTCGTTGGAAAGATGGCCCTGGTCGCTGAGGATCCGCCGCTTGAGCGGGTAGGGGTAAGGACCCATTTTCAGGATATTGACCTCGTGGTTTGCCTCAAGCACCACCAGATCTGAACTGCTGATCTGCCGGTAGATTTCATCGGTGATGCAGCCCGTGTCCGTTACGATCGTGATTTGTTTCCCGCCGCAGCAGAGGGTGTATCCCACCGGCTCTGCCGCATCGTGAGAGAGTTCAAAGGGCTGGATCTTTATATCGCCCACAAGAAAGGGAAGGCGGCTGCCGGAGCTGCCGCTGATCACCGTCGTCCGGTTCTCCGGGACCCGGTCCCGCACGCATTCCAGCGTCCCATGGGTTCCGTAGACCTCTGCGTTCTTCGCCTTGCGTCCCATCATCCGGATGCTTTTCACATGGTCCGTGTGTTCGTGGGTCACGAGGATGCCGCCGACGTCTTCCGGACCGATACCGCAGTCCGAAAGGCCTGCCATGATCCGCTTCCCCGTGATGCCCACATCAACAAGAATATTCGTATGTTCACTCTTTACAAGATAGCAGTTTCCGGAGCTGCCGCTTGCAAAGGAGCAGAATTTAAGTGCCATAGATTTCTAACTTCTTTCTGTCTGTAACTGCCGGCAGCCATCCTGACTACCGCATAAACATCCGGACCAGCTTTTGTCCGTTCTTCGTATATGGCTGATAACGCATGCCCAGATCCAGCCATGTCTTCTTGTCCACGATGCTCTTCCTATGGGTGAACGTATCAAAGCCGGCTTTGCCGTGATATGCTCCCATGCCGCTTTCGCCCACGCCGCCGAATCCCATATTGGATGTGGCTAGGTGAATGATCGTATCGTTCACACAGCCTCCGCCGAACTGGCAGCGGGACAGGACCTTATCGATCCGCTCCCGGTCGCTGGAAAAGTAATAGAGGGCCAGCGGCTTCTGATGGCTGTTCACGATATCGATCACCTCGTCGATGTCATCGTAAACGAGGATGGGCATGACCGGTCCGAAGATCTCCTGCTGCATCACTTCATCTTCCCATGTTATATGATCCATCACTGTGGGCTCGATCCGCAGGTCCCGGGCGTCCGCCGCGCCGCCGTAAACCACCTTATCCCGGTCGATGAGGCTGAAGATCCTGCCGAAGTGCTTCTCGTTGATGATCTTGCCGTAATCCGGATTATTCAGCGGATGCTCTCCGTACTGCCGGCGGATCTCCACGGTGAACCGGGCAAGGAACTGATCCTTTACGGAGCGGTGGCACAGGATGTAGTCCGGCGCCACGCAGGTCTGACCGCAGTTCAGGTATTTTCCGAAAGCAATGCGCCTGGCAGCAATCGAGAGGTTTGCCGTATCGTCGATGATGCAGGGGCTCTTTCCCCCCAGTTCCAGCGTGACCGGCGTCAGATGCTCCGAAGCCTTCTCCATGACCACTTTGCCCACTGCCTGGCTTCCGGTAAAGAAAATATAGTCGAACTTCTGGTTCAGCAGGCTCTGGTTCTCCGCCCGGCCGCCGGTCACGCAGCACACAAGCTCCGGCGGAAACGCCGCGGAGACGATCTCCGCGATCACAAGGCTCGTTCGGGGCGAATAGGCGCTGGGCTTGACGATCACCGTATTCCCCGCCGCCAGCGCGTCAATCATGGGTTCCATCGTGAGCATGACCGGATAATTCCACGGGCTCATGACAAGCACCACGCCGTAGGGCGACGGTTTGACGAAGCTCCGGGAGCAGAACTGTGCCAGCGGCGTCCGCACCCGGTGATCCCGGGCGTAGCCGGCAAGGTGCTTCTCCATGTAGCTGATCTCCGACATCACCATGCCGATCTCGCACATGTAACCCTCCGCCCGGCTCTTTCCAAGATCCGCGTAAAGAGCATCCAGCAGCGCCGGTTCGTAGTCATAGAAAACTTCCTTAAACCTGCGGAGCACGCGGATCCGCTGCTTTACGGGCAGGGTTGCTCCCGTCAGAAAATATTCCCGCTGGCCATCCACGATCTCCCTGATATGTTCCTCTCTCATCCTTTGCCTCCTTTTACAACAAAGCCCTGTTTATCCGTTCAGCGCGGCGAAATTGGCTTTGTTGTCCCTGTACAGATTCCTGAATACCCGATAATTTCTATCATAAATCGGTTTGTTTTCCCTGTTCGGCTCATAGGTCCTGACGACTTCCACGAAGTCCGCGGCGGATTCCATGGAAGGGATGATCCCAAGGCCCACGCCGCAGACTGCCGCTGCTCCCACGGCGCCTACATTCTGGGGCTGGTCCACGGTCTCTATCGTTCTTCCCGTCACATCAGCGAGGATCTGGCAGGCTTCCGACGAAAGAGCGCCGCCGCCCACGAACCGGATCCGCGGACTGGTCTTTACTTTCTTCTCCTCGCATTCCAGCATCCAGCGGAGATGGAAGCTGACACCCTCCAGAACGGAGCGGATCAGCATAGCTTTTCCCGTCTCAAGCCGCACGTTGAAGAACATGCCTGCCGCCGTTGGATCCTCAAAGGGGCAGCGATTCCCGTGGAGCCAGGGAGTGAAGATAATGCCCCCGGAACCCGCTGGTACTTTGCTGATCACCTCTGACAGATAATCATACAGACTGGCGTAGATCTTTTCCCTGCTGGCATTGGTGATATCCTTTTTCTCAAGATAAATATCGATCTCGTCCAGCGCCAGGTGATCCTTTACCCAGTCCAGGCATTTGCCCGCGGTTTCCATTTCTGCGAAATAGTTATAGCAGCCCTTCAGTGCTCCCACTGGAGAAGCGATCATATAGCTTGGGTCTACATATTGTTTATCGACTACTGTGGATACCCAGCCGGAGGTGCCGGAGTATATGTGGGTGTCGCCCGGGTGGGTGCATCCCGCTCCGATCCCGATGAGGCTTGCGTCGCCGCCTCCGCCGAACACCGGCGTGCCCTCTGCAAGGCTCAGGTCTGCCGCAGCCTGCGCCGTAAGGGTTCCCACCTGATCCGTAACGCGGATGATCGGCGGCAGATGCTCCGGATGAACGCCGTACATCTTAATCAGTGTATCACTCCATCCTTCCTTTCCCGGTCTGGAGTCCGTGATCAGGGTGGCATAGGCGGAATCCTCCGTCATGGCGAAATGCCCGGTACACCGGCCTGCAAGATAATCCTTAACATCAAGCCAGTACCTGGCCCTGGCGAAGATGTCCGGCTCATGGGCTTCCACCCATTTATATTTCCACACAGGATCCTTGACGCTCGTCGATGTGGCATGATTGATTTGAAGAGACCGGAGCACCTTGAATATGCTCCCGCCGGCGACCTGGATTCCATGTCCCATACAGTCGGCAAGCTCTGCTCCCGCCCGCTGATCCATATAGCTCATGGCCCGGCGCAGCGCCTGGCCATTTTCATCTACCAGGACCATGCCCTGCATCTGGGAACAAAAACTGATCGCCTGGATCTCATTTTTATCGATGCCTGCCTTGCGGAGCACGTCAGCTGCTGTTGCGCCCATAGCGTGCCACCACTCTTCCTGGTCCTGCTCCGCCTCTCCGTGCTCCCCGATATACAGACCGTATCCCATGCTCTCGCCGGCAACATACCGGATCCTGTCAGTTATATCGAATATGCAGGTCTTGACTCCTGTTGTTCCTATGTCAAAAGCAATTACATAAGCCATGACTGTACCTCGCTGCGTTTCGTTCTTTCCTTTTCACCTATTCTCATCTATGCCCACATTTGCCAGCGCATCTACCCGGTTGTTCATCTCGATGATATATCGGAAATCTTCCTCGCTGAACTCACTGCCGTTCAGCTTCCGGAATTTCGCCAGATGCTTATCCACATTCGTGTTGGGGCTGTCCAGGTTGACATGTCCCTTGACCTGATAAAACGTCACGCTCTGATGCCGGCGGACAAGAGCCAGGAGCTGCTCCCAGTATTCTTTGTTCTCCACTGGTTCCTTCTTAGAATTGATCCAGCCGTTCTTTTCCCACTTAACGTACCACTTCTGCCGGAAGCAGTTTGCCACATAGGAACTGTCTGTAAACACCTGCACCGTCAGTCCGTCCCGCTTCAGGCACTTCAGCGCCTCGATCACAGCCGTGAGCTCCATCCGATTATTGGTCGTATTCTTCTCGCCACCGTGGATCTCCTTCTTGTGCTCGCCGAATTCGAGAATTGCTCCCCAGCCGCCCACATTGGTATCGTGCTGGTTCCCGGAGCATGCCCCGTCCGTATACAGTTTAAGAATCGTCCCCATAGACCGTCCTTCCGTAGTAAACCTTTACAAGTGTTTATTAGAACATTTTAACCCATTTTACCGGCACCTTCAAGACGCAGTAAGCGGAAGCCTGTCGGTTATTCCTTCTGATCCCGTGGCGATTCCAACAGACGATTCGTGAAAGCCGGTCATCTCGCAATTTTGCCGGCTGTGTCGCCACCGGATCTGCCGGTTTCCGTGGCGATTCCGACAGACGATTCGTGAAAGCCGGTCATCTCGCAGTTTAGCCAGCTGCATCGCCACCAAATCTGCCGGTTTCCGTGGCGATTCCGGCAGACGATCCGTGAGATCCGGCCTTCTCGCAGTTTAGCTGGCTGTGTTGCCACCGATTCCACTGGTTTACGTGGTGATTCCGTCATCGGATCAGAGTAAACTGCCGATCTCTGGTTATGCCTGTATAATGGTGTAAATTAGAAAAATAAAAAGAGCCAAGAGCTTAATCTTCAAGTATAATGATGTTTGGCTAAAACT
>OMXT01000076.1 GCA_900315125.1 uncultured Eubacteriales bacterium | reverse complement strand
TCAGACTACTTTATACACTTTTCTAAGTTCCTATCAGCCCTGATCTCCCAGGACCACCGTTTTCATATTTCACTTGACACTACCGTTCTGCGATAACAGATCGCCTCCTGCAGATGTTCCACCCGGACAGAATCGCTCCCATCCAGATCCGCAATGGTCCGCGATACCCGCAGCGTTTTCAGCAGTGTCCTTGGATTCAGTTTGTAAGATTCGTATATTTTCTCGACGAATCTCCGCTCTCTGTCAGTGAGCCGGAGCATTTGCTCACACTGACTGCTGTTCATCTGACTGTTGAGAGTGATCCTGCGGTACCTCCTGAACCGCTCTGCCTGGATGTTCCTTGCCCTGCACACCTGCTCCCTCATCTGCTCCGAAGATATCGATTCACCACTTACCAGCGAATCATATGTTACCGGAGTGAGGGTCAGATTCAAATCGATGCGTTCCAGAACAGGACCCGAGATCCGGTTCTGATACTGCTCTATTTCCCTCGGTGTACAGCGGCACTGGTGTCCTGGATCCCCATAATAGCCGCATCGGCATGGATTGCTTGCGGCAACAAGAAGAAAATCTGCAGGGTATGTAAACGTTTCTCCTGCACGGGCGATCACCACCTGTCTGCTTTCCATCGGCTGCCGAAGGCTGTCGACAACACCGCGGTTGAATTCGCCAAATTCATCAAGAAAAAGCACGCCCCGGTCTGCAAGCGTCACTTCTCCGGGCTTTGGACTGGTTCCCCCTCCGATCAGTCCGGCCGATGTGATGCGGTGATGGGGCCTGCGAAATGGTCTTCGGGAAATATATGGAAGTGCATCATCCAGCAGTCCTGCGGATGAATAAATACCTGTCACCTCTAGCATCTCCTTGTAAGACATGGGCGGCATGATCGTAGGCACCCGTTCTGCCAGCATTGTTTTCCCCGTGGATGGACTGCCCGTCATAAGTATACCGTGGCCTCCAGCCGCAGCGATGACAAGCGCCCGCTTTGCAGTTTCCTGCCCCCGTACATCTGCGAAATCCAGTGTGCTGAACCCGTCTGTTGATTCCGTGAATTCTGTTTTCTCCAGCGGTTCCATCTGCTCTTCCATATTAAAATGCCGGCAGATCTGCCTCAGATCATGAGCTCCGTAAACGGTGATTCCATGAACAAGTCCTGCTTCTATCCTGTTCTCATAGGGTACGACTGCTCTGCGTATTCCGTTTTCCTGCAGAGCAGTCAGCGAAGCGAGAATGCCATTCACCCGGTGGAGATGACCGTCCAGCCCAAGCTCCCCGAGAAAGCCGCAGGAATCCATATCCTCACTGAGTACCTGTCCGCTGCTGACCAGAATGCCCATCGCGGCGGGAAGATCCAGGATACTGCCCTTTTTTATGATATCCGCCGGCGACATGCTGATGACGATTCTGCCTGTCGGATAGGGAATACCGCTGTTTGTAATCGCAGACCGTATCCTCTGCCTCGATTCCCGCACGATACCATCCACATGGCCTACGATCTCCGTAGACGGCAGTCCTCTTGCAATATCCGTCTGAACAGTGACGCATACTGCGTCCAGGCCGTGCAGCGTTGCTGTATTAATCACAGAAAGCATAAAATTATCCTCCATAATTCTTCGATGACAGTTCTCTCAGTCACAAACTGAATGATTGACGTGTTATTAATCTAATTCATAACTATGGGGAATTCAAGACACAGAAACATATGTTCATTAGTATTCATAACGAGGCGGAAAACGGCAGAACAAGGCTTTGTTTTTTCCAAAAGAAAAACCCGGGAAATCTGCATTCCCGGGCCAGCGGTGATATCTCCGCCTGATCAATTCGTTTTTCCATAGCCGACGATGATCTTACTGTCCAGCGAATAATCCATCTTGACGCAGCCGCCTTTCCTGTCGCCTTCTACGGTATATACCCTGTCCTTTCTGGTGCCGGCAACGACTCCTGTCTGTGTTGCCGTACCGATATTATCCGGATCAAGGAAGATAAGGTCTCCGGACTTCGGTTTGTAACTGCTGCTCTTTTCCCATCGGTCATGGGATTTAAACCAGCGGACGCCTTCCATTATATATGTAAATTTCGGCATTTTACCTTTCTTTATATAATGATTCTGAGCGCCGCACCAGCTGACGAAGCATCCGCTCCATTTTACGCTGTTTGTATATCCGCAGTACTTCCAGTATTTGCTGCCGTCCGTGCTTCCCACCTGACTCACTGCGGTCTTTACGATGGCATTGTCTGAGCGGTATGGATCATTAAGCTGAATGACAGGTGTTTTTGTATTGCTGCCGGCGTCCTTCCTTCCGTGGTGCATGGCTGCAAAGACGAGGACGGTGAAAATCAAAAACAGGCACAGAAGAAACAGCAGGAATCTGCTCCAGATGATCCGATACCGTTTGCCTCTGAAACTGAACACAATAAACCTCCCTTTCTTCTGGAGAAACATCAGTACCTGAGTTTGATATCTGACAGGCCGACCTTAACATCGTATCCCTTCAGCTGAAGGAGATAACGCACGCCCTTCTCTGCCAGATCCATATAATTCATGGGCGCCACGGTGATCTCAGTAACAGGGAGCAGGCTGTCACTGAGGGGAACTTCTATATACGGTATAAGAAATCCGTCTTTTTCGCGGAAGTGAACTTCCGTAAACTCAGTCCTTCGGAAAACGAAACGATATTCTTCTTCTCTTGCAAAGGCCTCGTTCTTGAAAAACATGGAATAGAGCGCTGCGGCCTTCCTGAATTTATGGCAGGCTCTGTTATAGATCAGACTCACGCCTTCCTGGATGCCTTCATTCAATGCGTCCGCCAGGGACGATCCCAGCAGCATCGGCAGCTTGCCGGTCAGCATTGCCTCTACGATCTGCCTTTTTTCCTCTTCGTCATAGATGACATATCCGTGGTATTCAATCCTGTTTTTCTCCTGGATGCGCCGGACGATTTCCTCACCGTCCATCGCCAGGCTGTATCCTGTCTTGACGCCGAATTCCGACCACATGGTTATACTGTCCCTGCATTCAGAAAAAGACAGCACGAAATAGTCCTGCTTGCGGTCATTTCCCGTGGAATAGTCCGGCGCAAACACATCGTGAAGGAACCTGGTGCGCGCCTTGCTGTTCGGCACACATGTTTCCAGTATGGATGCGACGAGATCATGAAGAGACCGAAACTCATCCGGGTCATTCAGAAAGTCGCTCTTGGTCGCCCAGAAACAGTTATTTGACAGTATTCCATTGATGCCTTTACTCTTCGTATAATGATATAACGTTGTCCCCGGGGAACACTGCCTCAGACCTGCCGGTTCACTCAGCATGAACATTCACTCCTATTCCTCCTGAACATATTTTCCGGTAATGTGCTCTATCTCAAGTTTCAGCATCTGGGTCCGGCTGGCAGAGCTCTTCATGACCTTCTCTACGGATTCCGGCGTCGGATAATATTTCAGGCCCAGCCTGCGCAGGATTTTATCTGACTCTTCCGACTGCTCCATGAAATGTATCCTTCCAAAAATGATTACGCTTCGGTAATTGAGCCACCAGTCCTCCGAGGGTGTTCCTACTTCGTCTCTCAGTACAAAGCATACCTTGTCGCTTTTCCGCAGCGCATCGATCTTATATCCAGCCTTGGCGCCATGGAAATAAATATTTCCGCTCTCTTCATCATAGAGAAAATCCAGCGGCATCGCATAGGGATAGCCGTTGTCACCGTTAACAGCCAGAACCCCCCGCTTCCCTTCTCTCAGCATTTCATAGCAGACCTCTTCCGGCATCTGCTGCTTAAATCTTCTCATTTGTCTGAACATAATTTTTCTCCTAGCATTTCACCTTAGCCATCATCGTTTCTCCATAGCCGACAATCACAGGCATGTACCCTGACAGCATCTCGTTGACCTCTTCATCTCCCGTATCCACAAGAAGAGGACTGCCGCCCAGGGCCGCGATCTTGCCGCGTGAGGCTGCAATAAGAATGTTCTTCTTTCCGGCCCGCCGAATGACCTCCGCGCTGATCTGCTGATTGCCCCGGCCAAATATATACCCCTGTCCTCCGATCACCGTTACAAGGACCTTTACTGATTCATATTGGTCCATCGTCTCCAGGATCTTCTTCTCTGTGCAGTCACTGGCAAGAACGCTGCCGTTATAAACAAGATCCACGCCGAGAAGTGTATTGGGCAGTTCCATTTCCTTCATAATGGCTGCGACGGTTGATCCCGTTCCTACAACATAAAGGGTATCCTCCTCCCAGTGATCTGCCACATATTCAGCGATCGCCTGCTGTTCCTCATCCTCGGAGGCGCCTCTTCCGCCCTTTTGGTTCTGGACCATGTCCGACTTCGCCGGGATCCGGAGGTATCCGTAAAGCCTGGCGCTCAGCTGACCTTTGCGGAACTGGTCTTCGTCGATATCCATCACTTCCGCCTCTTTAGAATCCCTGACGCGGTCCTGACAGAAATCACGGACAAGCAGACCGGCGTATTTTGGATTTATCGCATAGACGCCGGAATGCATTTTACATCCGCAGGGGATGCCCAAAACCAGCGCCTGGTCGCCAACCGCATCCATGATATTTCGCGCGGTGCCGTCGCCGCCCGCGAACAAAATCAAATCCGCCTGCTGCTCCCGGAAGGCGCGGGCTGCCGCGATCGTATCTTCCGGTGTGGTATAGGGCAGCACATCAGTATCCGCAGGCTTCGAGCCCGTGCTCCCGTTTTCTGACAATTTGCCCACAACGCGGCAGGGAACGCCTGCCTCCCTGCATATATCCTCCCCCATGGGGCCGGGATATGTTATGATTTCTGCCTCGCTGCCAAGCTCCCTGAGCTGCCGGATCGCTTCCATCGCCTTATGACCGCTCTCCGGAACTGCGCCCAGTTCCAGCGCCCTTGCAAACGTCTCGTCATGATCAGAGCCCTTAAGTCCGACTTTACCTCCGATGCCGGCTCTTGGATTGACGAGAAAGCCAATTTTCTTCATACTATATGATCCTCCCCGAATTAATATCTTTTCCGTTTCAGAATGCATCTTCTATCTGGTTTACCAGTATTTCTATCACCTGAAATGAAACTTCCGCCTCCTCTGTGCGACTGGCGGACATGTACCACTGCGCCGCCCTGCGGATTCTCTGCTGCTTCTTCCGGTCTACTGATTCAGCAGGCCGTCCCCACAGTATGTCCGTCCTTGTCTTTACCTCAGCGAAGACGATCTGCTCCCCGCCTCGGGCGATCAGATCGATCTCACCTGCGGGACACCGGTAATTCCTCTCCAGTATATCAAATCCCTGGGCATAAAGTACAGACGCCGCAAAGTCTTCACCCAGCGCGCCTAAAAGTTTTCTGTCCTTCAAATCATGCTCCCTCCCGGCCAGTCAGGCCTTTGTTCTACAGCCTGTAATGTTATACCGGAGGAAGCCGCTGTTCAAGGGAATGAAACAGCTCGGCGGAAATATTCAATAGCGGGCATATTTCTTATCTTACGTTGAGCACATATTTCTCTATCGCTTCCGCAACGCCGTCATGGTCATTATCCGCCACGATCGCGTCGCAGATCGCCTTTACATGATCATTCCCGTTGCCCATGGCTACGGCGAACCCTGCCGACTGAAGCACCGTCAGGTCGTTATCCGCGTCACCGATGGCCATTACATCAGAAAGATCTACGCCGAGAATGCGGCAGAGACTTGCCAGACCGGAGGCTTTGGAAATGCCGCCCGGCGTGAATTCTATGGATGATTCACCGGCAAAGACCATGCTGAGATCCTGATCCCGGAGACGGTCTGCCGCCCTTTGCCGGTCTTCTGCGCTCCGAAAATAAAGATTCAGCTTCTCTATCCTGTCCGCATGAGTCCGAATAAACGCGGTGATATTGTCATGGGGCGTCGCTACTTCATTATACAGGGGCTGAAAGGATTCAACATTAAATCGTGACATATCAGCCAGTCCCTGCCTGTCGCAGTGAACCTTTCCGTCCACCTTGGCGCTGTACATCACATCGCATGATGTAAGAACGGCGATGACCGCCTCGCAGACACAGAGGTTCATGCAGTGGCATTCCAGCATTTTCTTCTCCCGGAAATCGTAAATAGCAGCCCCGCTTTCGCAGTTGCCGTAACGGACCTCGGGAAGTTCCCGGGAATACCTCTGCAGCTCCGACGGACTGCGCCCGGTGGAAAAAATAACGTATACGCCGCTTTTAACTGCGCGGATGATCGCCGCTTTCGTTGCGGCTGTAATATTCTTCTGGCTGTCCAGCACTGTTCCGTCCATATCCAGCGCGATTAATTTTATCATTATTTACTGTCCTGTCTGAGAACGAATCTCTCGATGGCCTTAGCAACGCCATCTTCATTATTAGTATCGGTTACATAATCCGCTTCTTTCTTCATCGCATCGCTGGCATTTCCCATGGCTACGCCTATGCCGGCAAGTTTCATCATCTTCAGGTCATTCGGGCTGTCGCCGCAGGCCATGAGCTGCGACTTATGGATGTCCAGCCGTCCCATAAGATAGTGGAGCGCATCCGCCTTGCTTGTATCCGGCCCGCCGATCTCAAAATTATTATGCCAGGACGACGTGAGCGTGATTCCCGGCACAGCCTCGATCTCCGGGCGGAATGCATCTTTCTCTTCATCGGTTCGGAAATTCAGGCTTATATTCTCTATGTGATCCCGATTCTGCAGCATAAAGTCATATATATTATCCACCGGTTTTCTTGTAGAAAGGACATATTCCGCATCCCGGTACGTGGAGCCGTTGCGCTGAATGTCCTCATATTCCGCCGCGTCAATATAAGCCTGCCCGTCGGTGAAGCCGTCGACAGAAAAGTCCCTGTTCCTTACCAGATCGACGACTTGTCTGACTGCGTCAGGATCCAGGTTTTTCTCAAATATTCTCTCCTTCTCCGGCAGCCGGGTAACGGATGCGCCATTCGATGTGATAACATATTCCAGCCCCTCTATATCAAACATCTGAGACGGCAGGGAGCACCAGACTCTTCCCGTCGAAATGACGATATGCACTCCCCTTTCCATTGCCCGCCGAAAAGCCTCGATGGTGCGGGGCGAAAATCTCCTTTGCGAATCCAGCGTTGTCCCGTCCAGATCCAGCGCTACCATTCTTATGTTGTCCATTCTTTTCCTTTCCTGCCAGTTATATTCAAGATCATTTCCCTGTCTTTCGGATATCACACTCAGTATAACACATCTTTCGTACAAATGTCGCCTCTTGAAAAAGTCCGCATATGAATATACAATATCGTTATATCGATTTTCAAGAGGGTATTTATTATGAATGTTGCAATTGTCGGCGCCGGCAAACTGGGCATCTGTGTAGCGGAAGCCCTCATTGACGGCAACTATTCCATTACTATAATAGATAAGCGTGATTCTGTACTGCAGAAACTGTCCCAGACACTGGACGTCATGACGGTCAACGCAGACGCCCGCAGGATATCTGTTCTGAAGGATCTGGATATCAGCACCTTTGAATATCTCCTCGCCGCAACGGACAGCGATGAGACGAATATACTTGTCGCTTCTTTCGCGCGGAAACTGGGATGCTCCCATGTCATTGCAAGAGTCCGGGATCCGGAGCACATGAATCAGTTCGACTTTATTAAGGAGGCAACGGGCATCGATCACATCGTTAACCCGGACATGTCCATTACCGTAGAGATCTATAAATACCTTGCGGAGAAATACACGCTGAACGACGGTATATTCACGACGGGCAATATTTCCGTTACAGAATTTTCCACCAAACGGTACTCCGCACTGAACGGTCTGACCATGCCCGAGATCGGCAGCGTCCTTCCCGGCGTCCTGATCGCTGCCCTCTCGAGAAAGGGAAAGATCATCGTGCCCCACGGCAATGACGAAGTCCAGGAAGGCGATTTCGTATACATTATCGGGGAACGCCACACCATACAGAAGATTCACGAAGCGACCCGGGAACGGGGAAAGTATACCGATCTGCAGAAAGTAATGATCATCGGCGGGGGAAAAACAGGATTTTATCTTGCGAATAAACTGTCTGAGTTCGGCGCTTCCGTTAAACTCGTTGAAAAGGACCTGGAACGCTGCCGCTATCTCTCGACGAACCTGAAAAACGTCATGGTCCTCCATGCGGAAGGCACCGATATCGACTTGCTGACCGAGGAGAATCTCGATGAGATGGACGCTGTCGTTACCTGTACGGGATTCGACGAAGAGAACCTGCTTCTCGCCCTTACAGCGAAGAAGCACGGAATCAATGACGTCATTTCCAAGGTAAGTCATGAGAATTATAAAGAACTGATCGAGCAGATGGGCGTCGATATGGTACTTAATCCCCTCGATATTTCCACAGGCAGCATTCTCCGCTACATCCAGGGTTCTGCACGGATCCTTTCTTCTGTGCTGATCCAGGGGCAGGCGGAACTGCTGGAAATCGTGGCGAACTCCAGACTGACTATATTGAATAAACCCCTTAAAGATCTGGAACTGCCTAAGGATATGCTGATCGCTGCGATCTACCGAGGCCGGGAAGTTATCATACCCGACGGAAATACATCGATCCAGGAAAATGACCGCGTCGTTATTTTCTGCCTGCTTTCCGGTCTGGGCGCCCTTGAGAAATTCCTAAAGAACAGGAACTGATGGTGCACGTCATGACAGCAAGTCAAACGAAAATATTCCGCTATCTGGGCTTTGTTCTCCTGGGTCTTGCCGCACTGCTCCTTCCTTTTATAGCCGCAGCCGTTGGATACGGTGAAAATAAATGCATCAGTTCCTTTGCGCTTACCTCTTTTTTCAGCAGCGGCATTGGACTTGCCCTGATCACGATCGTACCAAAGATGGATGTGCATTTAAAGAAACGGGATGGCTATCTCCTGATGGCCATGATCTGGGCTCTTGTCTCCCTGATCGGCATGATCCCCTACATTCTGTCCGGCGCCGTATCGAGCCCCTTTGACGCCCTCTTTGAGTCCTGCTCCGGTTTTTCCACGACCGGCGCAACGATATTCTCCGCTCCGGAGATGCTCCCCCGGTCGCTGCTGCTGTGGCGCAGTTTCACCCAGTGGCTCGGAGGCATGGGGATCATCGTCTTCGCGTCAGCGCTGCTGCCGCCTACGGGCATAGAAGACCAGAGTGTCTCTCAGAAACACAGTTCTGTCAATGTCATCGGTAAACGGCACGCACGTTTCACCGGCACGTCTGCCCGCCTCCTGATGCTTTACCTTGGATTCAGCGCTGCCTGCCTCATTGCGCTCAGAATGGCAGGCATGACGTTTTACGAGTCCCTGATCCATATGATGAGCACGGTCAGCACCGGCGGTTTTTCCTGCTATCATGACAGCCTCGCCCATTTCAGCGGTACCGCTGTACCTGCGGTCATACTGGTGTTTATGATTCTCAGCGGGATCAATTACAATATGTTTTTCATACTGAAGCAGCGGGGAATCGCAGTGATGATGCGGGATGAGGAATTCACTGCATACCTGCGCATCCTTCTTTTCACTTCTATCGTGATATTCGCGGACCTCATCATGCCCCGTCCCCTGAGCGCCGACTCCGGAGCAGCGGGAGATGCATTGTTTCAGACAGTATCCATGGTGACCACCACAGGATTTACCACTGTAAATTACATGCGCTGGCCTGTGTTTTCACAGATTCTCATTCTGCTTCTTATGATGGTCGGGGCGTGCTCCGGTTCTGCGGGCAGCGGACCTAAAATCGTACGGATCCTTATTTCCTGCAAGCTGGTGAAGCGCAGCCTGCATACCAGGATCCATCCGAACCGCGTATCGGAAATGGCTATGAACCACCGGCCGATCAGGCAGGAAACAGCGACGAATATATCGAATTATATGTTTTTCTATTTTTTCCTGATTTTCTGCGGCAGCCTGATCGTCGCGGCGGACGGTCAGGATCTGATGACGACGCTGTCAGCAGTCATCTCGTGCCTCTGCAATATAGGACCGGGCTTCTCGGCGATCGCGCCGGGTCTGAGCTATGCTGTATTTTCCCCGGCGGCAAAGGCCGTTCTGTCCCTTCTCATGATCGCAGGAAGGCTGGAACTGTTCGCCGTATTCATGCTGCTGTCGCCCCACTACTGGAATTCCAACCGGGCCTGAGAACAGGCCGCAACGGATCAGGCAGAGAAGATCAAGTTATATCATATAGTTACAAGAAGAAATCATGCTTAACGGAAAACTGATTTTCAGAATCTCATCAATCATCGTTCTCATGGAAGGGCTGATCATGCTTCTGCCCTTTTGCTTCGCATGCGCTTTTCGGGAATTCCAGACAGCATCATCATTTTTCGTTATCGCGATCATCTGCATCGCCTTCGGGGGCACGATCCACCGCGTAAGCCGCAGGCAGGAAATATCGATGCGCCATTTCCGGAAAGATTACATTACTGTCGTACTATGCTGGTTCGTTGTTATTCTGATCGGCGCTCTGCCCTACTACCTCGCCCGCCAGGGATATTCCTTCTCTGACTGCCTGTTTGAGTCCTGCGCCGGCTGGACGACCACCGGCGCCACGGTAATGGATTATGCTGACATGCCGCGCTCCCTTATCCTCTGGAAATGTATTTCCAGCTGGTTTGGCGGCATGGGCATTATCGTTCTTACTACCTCCGTTTTCCCACGGCTGGGGATCGGCGGCCAGAAAATGGCAGCATCAGAGCTGCCCGGACCGGCTCTAGAAAAACTATCCGCCCGGTTCGGCGACACGGCGAAAATCACATATTCTATTTATATAGCGCTGACGGCCATAGAATTTCTTCTGCTGCTTCCCACGGGGATCGGAACATATTACGCGCTTGTAAATACACTGGCGTCGGTCAGCACCGGCGGTTTCATTAATCTGACAGCCAGCCAGACAGCCTTTGTAATAACTCCTTATATCAAAGGCATATTCGCCCTGTTCTCCATGGCAAGCTCTGTGTGCTTTATCGGATACTTTTATCTTGCCATAGGGAAATGGCGTGCCGCGCTGGGCATTTACGAGATCAAAGCCTATTTTCGCATCATCGGAGTGTTGAGTCTGCTTGTTGCCATTTCCCTTTTTATAAATGAAACATACCGCGGGTTCCTGAACTGCCTCGGCAACGCGGTGGTCCAGGTCATTGCTTTCTGTTCTACATCGGGGTATATCATCGATGACATTGGGAACTGGCCCTCGTTCTGCAAATTTGCCCTCATCATCGCTGTGTTTATCGGCGGATGTTCCTTCTCTACCAGCGGGAGCATCAAGGTCATTCGATTCTCCGTATTCCTTCGCCTGATACACCGGGGGATCTATAAGCGGATCCATCCTCAGGCAATCAAGCCGGTCATGCTGGGAAAAAATGTGGTATCCGCGAGAACAGCATCCATTGTCGCATCATTCATACTGCTGTTCTTTGGTCTTTTCATGTTTTCTTCGCTGGTCGTTTCCCTGGATAATTTCGATATGGAGACCACATTCTCCGCAGTACTTGCGGTCATAACGAATAACGGCACCGGATTTGGAAAGGTCACTGGAAGCGACTTCAGCATGTTCTCTGCTCCCATCTGCCTTTATCTAACATTCCTTATGCTGGCCGGACGTCTTGAACTTTACACCATGATCATCGTCCTGAGCCGCAGCTACTGGGATAATGACCGGACGAAATAACCCGGTAGAGAGCAATAAAAAAGGCCGAGTCTCTCAGCCTCCACATTATTATTTTACTGGGATATCCTGCTCCCGGAATTTCTCTATATGGACCCGTCCCATGAGATCGACGAACTTGATGCAGATCTGCCGCTCCGGATCCGCTGTAAGGATCTTCTCGCAGTGATCGGCGATTTTGCCGCCGGTCCTCACCTGCACATCGGCCGGACGGTGGACTGCTCCATCGTGGTCGTAATCGATGCTCCACAATTCTATCAGCGTCAGAGGATCCGATTTCGCTGTCTTTCGGACAAGTTTTCTGTCCTTCTGTTCCATATTGCGCCCCAGGCTGACTTCCTCCACACCTTTCAGCGTTACGGAAAGAAGGTATGCGTCCGGACCGAGCAGCCTTTCCCGCGATATTTCCAGATCCACGTGGAAATGTGAAGCGGATTCCCTCATCCATCGTTCCTTCTCTCCTGCGTAAACAGAAAACCCGGTTCCAAGGCGGCACAGCCTGCCTGCAGTGGTCTCAACAGCGAGCATGCCGCTGTCGCAGGAGATCGACCGCCGCCCCAGTTTCGCCGCAGCCGCAGCCAGAGTCCCGCTGCCGCAGAAGAAGTCAGCGCAGAGATCTCCGGGATCCGTAGACGCTTCTATAATACGCTCCAGCAGTTTCTCCGGCTTCTGCGTGGCATAACCGGTCCGCTCTGCCGACGTCCTTCCTACCATATCGACATTCCATACGTCTTTCATGTTTACCATGGTATACCAGCCCATTTCATCCTCGTATTCCTTCACGCCCTTGAAACGGTACGGCTTATAGCCCCGGTTATATGATTTTTCTTTCAAAATATTAAACTTATAGCTGCTGCTCTTACTGTAAAGAAGGATATTATCGTGCTTCCGGGCAAAACGCCTCTTGCTGCTCCCGCCGGACTTGTAGGTCCAGATGATCTCGTTCAGGAAGTTATTTTCGCCGAAGATCTCATCCATGATGATGCGCACATAATGGGCCGCATGCCAGTCCAGATGAACCCAGATCAGACCGTCTTCCGCCAGCAGCTTCTTCATAACGAGCAGCCTGGCAGTCAGCTGCCGAAGATATTCATACATGCCGTTATGCCATCGGTCTTCATATGCCTTGTGCCTTACCTGCTTTCCTCCCACCGGGACCACTGCGTCATAGTCTGCCTTTGTGAAAAACGGAGGATCGATATAGATCATCTGAATCTTACCGCAGATATTCTCATCTTCTGCAAGAGCTTTCATCAGCTTCAGATTATCCCCCAGGTACAGCCTTTGTTCCAAAGCATCATTGCACTGCGAACCGCCGCGTAAACCAGCCTCTGCTCCGCAGCCGCTATCGCCGGCCTTTACCTTTTCCACCAGCTGCGGCTCTTCTGCTGCGGTAGCGGTTACCTGGCGCCCTGCCATCTCTATGATTCGTTCCAGATCTCTTATCGTGCTCATTTCCTCTTCTCCCAAGCAGGACATGGATCAGCTCCGGCCTTCCCGCTTTCTTCAGCGCAGCAATGACGGTCCTGCGGTTTTCCGGCTTATTATAGTGGATCAGCGCCCGCTGCATGCGCTTCTCCTCAAGGTCCCTGGCAACATAAACCGGTTTCATCGTGCGGGGATCTATACCGGTATAATACATGGCAGTGGACAGCGTGCCCGGCGTAGGATAGAAATCCTGCACCTGATCGGGGATAAACCCGAAATCCTTCAGAAACAGCGCCAGCTCTACCGCGTCATCCAGCGTGCATCCCGGATGGGAACTTATAAGGTATGGTATCAGGTACTGATCCTTCCCCAGCTCCTGATTCATTGCCTTATATTCCCCGACAAACTGAGTAAAGATCTCCGCCTTCGGCTTTCCCATATAGTAAAGCACATTCTGCGAAATATGCTCCGGCGCCACCTTAAGTGTCCCGCTGACGTGATACATGCAAAGGTCCCGCAGAAACTCCCTGCGGTCAGGATCTGCCATAAGATAGTCATAGCGGATTCCCGACCGGATAAACACCTTCTTAACGCCGTCGATCTGCCGCAGCTCCCGCAGGACTTCCCGGTACTCTCTGTGATCCACATTAAGGTTCCTGCAGGGATGGGGCCAGAGACATTCCTTCGCCTTGCACACCCCGTGCTCCAGCTGCCTGTCACAGGCAGGCGCCCTGAAATTAGCCGTGGGACCGCCCACATCGTGGATATATCCCTTAAAATCCGGCCAGCCCGTCATAGCCTTCGCCTCCCGGACAAGGGACTCCCTGCTCCTGCTCCGGACCTGCCGCCCTTCATGGAAGGCCAGCGCGCAGAAACTGCATCCCCCGAAACATCCCCTGCTGGATACGAGGCTGAATTTTACTTCCCGAAATGCCGGGATGCCGCCTGCGCTGTCATACACTGGATGCCAGGCATTTTCATAGGGGAGCTCATAGACGTCGTCCAGTTCCTGGCGCTCCAGAGGCGGCTGGGGAGGATTCTGTACAACAAAGCCATCTCCGCAGGGTTCCGCCAGTCTCATGCCGCAGATCGGATCGTTCTCGCCGAGCTGCATGGCGAAACTCTCCGCGTATTTCCGTTTAGAACTGCGGATTTCCTCGAACGAAGGAAGAATCCGCGTTTCATCATCTTCTTCTATTTCTTTCGACCGGTAGCACGTCCCCCGGATCCATGTGATATCGCTGATATCGATCCCGCTGTCCAGCGCCTCGGCGATCTCAATGACCGCCCGTTCACCCATACCATAAATCAGGAGATCCGCCTTCGCATCAAGCAGAACAGAACGCCGCACCCGGTCATCCCAGTAATCATAATGACCCATGCGCCGCAGGCTTGCCTCTATACCTCCTATGATGACCGGCACGTCATGATATGCTTCCCTCGCCCGGTTGCAATAGACAATCACCGCATGATCCGGCCGCAGGCCGGCTTTTCCGCCGGGCGCATACTCATCGACTCTCCGTTTCCGTTTAAATACAGAATAATTGTTTACCATGGAATCTACGACGCCGCTGTTGATCAGAAAGCCCAGGCGGGGCTTCCCAAATCGCCGAAAATCCTCTGCGGAGTGAAAATCCGGTTCCGCAAGGATGGCCACACGGTAGCCGAAACGCTCCAGCAGGCGGCTCAGGATGGCCGTCCCGTAGGAATGATGATCCACGTAAGCATCTCCCGTCACAAAGACGAAATCGACCTGGTCCCATCCTCTTTTTTCCATGTCTTCCCTGCAGATCGGTAGAAACATTACTCCTCCTGCTCTTCTTCTGCTGCATACAGTGTCTGCAGCACGCTGATAACCATCTGTGCCGTCAGTCCCCAGATGACCCGTTCCCCCAGGTCAAAGACGGGGATCGGCCACCGTCCGTACCGCCAGGGGTAATTGTGATCGATCCCAACTTTCTCATAGGGAAAATCAGCGGCGACCTTTGCCCGGACATCCTCTACATAATTATCGTAACCCTGTTCCATAAATCGCCGCACAGGCATCAGGAACAGCTCATCCACCTCTTCCTCCTGGATCTTTGCCTGCTGGTACGCCTCATAGGGAACAGCACCGATATAAGAATACATCGTGTAGTTAGCATATCCGTACAGGACATCACCGGGGCCGATCAGCGTCACCTGATCCTGAGATATCCCCGTTTCCTCTGCCATTTCCCGCAGTGCGCAGTGCTCCGGGTCTTCGCCGGGCTCAACGTGGCCGCCGGGAAAGCAGATTTCTCCCGGGTCGCTCTTCATGTCCTTCGCCCGTACCTCAAAGAGAAGGTTCAGTTCCCCGTCCTTTTCGATAAAGGGAATCAGAACGGAAAAAAACCGGTGCCTGTACACCGGCTTCGGCTCATGCCTTCTGTATATTTTCCTGACATCTTCCATCGTCAGGCTGCTCAGATCATTTCTCATGGAACCTCCGACTTGCATGACCTCTGCCCCATCCCTGCCCGCTGCTGCGGCGGTCAGGCAAAAGTAAAGGGCTAATAAAAAAGGAGCATCACAAATACACGCAGTGCTCCTCATCTGTTATTAAACTCTCTTATGTTTCCTTACTAGTTAAGGATCTCATATCTTGAGAAGTCTACACCGATCAGTTCTTCCTTATCAGCGGACAGGCTCACGACGAAATCCATTCCGTAGTTCTTGGAGATGCCCTCCAAGCGGGTCAGGAACTCAGGAATGTCTCCCAGTGAGAAATCCGCATGCTTCAGAATGCTGTCGATATAGATCGTCTCAATATCGTGGTCAGAACTGATGATGCCATAAAGGAATCCAATGTACTCATCACTGTTTGTGATGTGCTCAAAATCTTCCATGCACACAACTCTTATTCTGTATTTCAGATCGTACATGAGACGGGAATTCTTATTGATGAAAATAATACTCCCATCGCTATGCTCAACCTGATCGTTCGCTAAACTGATCATCTGCTTCGTCTTGCCGGTTCCTTTATGTCCAATCAGTAGTTTAACCATATTATTGCCTCCCATTCGCTTACTATGGATTAATTATACACTAACCGCGTTCCCCGTTCAATATTATTTTTTACCTTTTCCCTCAGAGGAGCTGTCCTCTTCGGCGGCGGAGAGCCGCAGCTGCCCGCAGGCGCCGTCGATATCCGCCCCAAGCTGTCTGCGCACCGTAGCCGGGATCCCCCGGGATTCCAGTTCCGTCCGGATCTCCTCTGCTCTTTTTCTTCCTGATGATTTCAGGCCGGTCCCGCGGACCTCGTTGAGGGGGATGAGATTTACGTGGCAGAGCAGACCCCGCAGAAGACGAACGAGCTGGTTCACGTCCTCCTGCCGGTCATTGACGCCATGGATCAGAGCAAACTCGAATGTCACCCGGCGGCTCGTCACTTCTGTATACCGCCGGACCGCATCGATGAGCTGCTCCAGAGGATAGCTTCGGTTCACAGGCATGATCTCGCTTCTTCTTCGGTTATCTGCTGCGTGGAGCGATACTGCCAGACTGACCTGGGGAAAGTCCTCGCTGAACCGGCGGATCCCCGGGATGATCCCGCAGGTGGATACCGTGATATTCCTCATACTCAGGCCAAATCCGCCGTCATCGTGGAGCAGGTACAGAAAGCGGGACAGGTTCTCATAATTATCAAAAGGTTCACCTGTTCCCATGACGACTACATGGTTCACTTTTTCTCCGGTTATCTTCTGAATATCCATCACCTGAGAGATCATTTCTCCCGGCGTCAGATCGCGCGCCAGGCCCTTCATCCCGGACGCGCAGAAGGAACATCCCATGCGGCATCCTGCCTGGGAAGAAATACAGACGCTGTTTCCGTAATGATATTTCATAAACACGCTTTCTATGGCGTCTCCTCCGTCCAGGGAAAACAAAAACTTGCGTGTGCCGTCGTAAGACGACCGCTGCTCCCGGAGCAGCGTCAGCGGATCCGCGGTATACTCTGCTTCTAGTTTTTGTATGAAAATTTCCGGAAGATTATGCATCCTCCGGAAATCCGTTTCTCCCTTATAGATCCATCCATAGAGCTGGGCGCCGCGAAATGCGGGCTGGCCCAGGCTGCGGGCCAGCTCCTTCATCTCTGCAAGCGTCATCGATCTCAGATCATTCATCGCCTATCCAATCTTCTCTACAGAAAGGCCGGTCTTATGTCCGTTGATCTCAACAGTATCAAGACCTTCTGCCTTTTCAATGGAATCAGCCAGCGTTTCTTTCTTGATATAATCCGCATGCTGATCAACAGCCCCCTGGACCTCGTCATCCGCACTGATATAGATATGGATGCGGTCCATCATTTCATAATCATTGCTCTTGCGCATCTGCTGGACCTTGGAAATGATCTCTCTTGCCAGTCCCTCATTGATCAGTTCCGGCGTCAGCTGCGTGTCCAGAATAGCAAACACGTTGTTTTCCATGGATACGGCAAAGCCTTCCTTGGCTGTGATGCGGACATCTACGTAATCACCGGAGATTTCCACATCTTCACCGTTCAGGTTCATGAGCACAGGCTCATCCCCTTCTATTCTGGCAAGGAATGCCTGGGGATCTTCTTTTCCGAGAGCTGCGCCGAATGCCTTGATATTCTTGCCCAGAACCGGTCCGGCAACCCGGAAGTTCGGTTTGAGGCTGAAATTCATATAGACGTCCAGATTCTCAGCGAAGACAACCTTCTTCACGTTCAGTTCTTCCATGATCAGCGGCGTCAGGTCCTCTATGAGATCCTTGTACTTACCGTCGATCAGGATCTCGGACAGGGGCTGGCGTACCTTGAGATTCTCCTTCTCGCGGATCCCGCGGCCCAGGTTGCACAGTGTCCGGACAAGATCCATGCGCTTCTCAACATTCTCATCGATCTGTGCCAGATCTGCCTCTGGATAATATGCCGTATGGACGGTATCCTCGCCGGTCAGGTTAACATACATTTCATCAGAAATGAATGGCGCTACCGGAGCAATCAGTCTGGACAGGCCTTCCAGTACCTCGTAGGTCGTAGCATATACGCTTTCCTTATCCTTTGACATGCCGCTTGTATAGAAACGGCGGCGGGCACGGCGGATATACCAGTTGGACAGGTCTTCTGTAACGAAGTCACTGATGGCGCGGACGGTCTTCATGTGATCGTAGGAATCCATGTATTCTGTGGCGTCTCTTACGACTTTGTTATATTTAGACAGGATCCAGCGGTCCAGCTCCGGACGCTCCGCATAGGGAACATGGAGACTGCGCGGTTCAATGTCATCCATATTGGCGTAGAGGACGAAGAAATTATATACATTCCGCAGTGTACCGAAGAACTTGCTGACCACGTCTTTCAGTCCGTCCTCGTCGAACTTGGTAGGAGACCATGCCGGGGACACGCTGAGCAGATACCATCTCGTGGCGTCCGCTCCGTATTTGTCCAGCATCTGGAACGGATCGACGGTGTTGCCCACGTGCTTGGACATCTTTTTGCCCTTCTTATCCAGGATCAGGTCGTTGACCAGTACATTCTTGTAGGGACTGCGTCCTTCAATAAATGTGGAGATGGCCATCAGTGAATAGAACCAGCCTCTCGTCTGGTCGATACCCTCGCAGATAAAGTCAGCCGGGAACAGCTTATCAAAGTCATCCTTGTGCTCAAACGGATAATGCCACTGGGCGTAAGGCATGGAACCGGAATCGAACCAGCAGTCCATGACCTCAGGAATCCTCGTCATGGGCTTTCCGCAGACCGGGCATGTCAGGTGCACGTCATCTACGTACGGACGATGCAGCTCTATGGACGTATCGATGTCCTCGATGGCTTTGTCCACAAGTTCCTCGCGGCTTCCGACGCACTCCAGATGCCCGCACTCACAGCGCCAAACGGGAATCGGCGTTCCCCAGTATCTCGTTCTGGAGATGGCCCAGTCCTTAACATCAGCCAGCCAGTTTCCAAAGCGCTTTTCGCCTACAAACGGTGGATACCAGTTTACTGTATTGTTGTTTGCGACCAGCTGATCCTTCAGCTTGCTCATCTCGATGTACCAGCTCTGTCTTGCATAGTATACAAGGGGCGTTCCGCAGCGCCAGCAATGAGGATAATTATGGGTCAGCTTAGCTCTCTTATATATCTTGTGATCTTTGGCGAGGTACTTGATGATCTCTACATCCAGACCTTCTTCCATAACGAAATGACCCTTCCAGGGCGTTTCGGTATAGCATCCTCTTCCGTCCACCGGCTGGAGCATGGGCAGATCATATTTGCGTCCGCACTGGTAGTCGTCCTCACCAAATGCCGGCGCGGTATGGACAATGCCGGTACCATCTTCGATCGATACATAATCCATGCATGTTACGAAGAACGCCTTCTTGTCCGCGTCTGCGCCCTTAGGCTGTACGAAAGGCATGAGCTGTTCATACTCAACATACTCCAGATCACTGCCCTTCATCTCGTCAATGATCTCATATTTCTCGCCTTCCAGTACCTTCTCTGCCAGGTGCTTTGCGACATAGAAGATATTTCCCTCTTCTTCGCCTTCCAGGATGCGGCATCTTACATAATCGATGTCCGGTCCTACGGTCAGGACCGTATTGGATGCCAGCGTCCAGGGCGTGGTCGTCCATGCCAGGAAATACTCGTTGTCCCGATCTTTTCTCTTGAATTTGACGGTCAGCGTATTGACCTTTACATCCTTATATCCCTGGGCAACCTCGTGGGAAGCAAGTCCGGTCCCGCAGCGGGGGCAGTAAGGCAGGATCTTATGTCCCTCGTAGATGAGCCCCGCGTCGAAGAATTTCTTGAGGATCCACCATTCTGTTTCTATATAATTGTTGTCCAGCGTGATATAGGGATTGTCCATATCCGCCATATAGGCCATGCGTTCACTCATCTCGCGCCACAGGTCTGTATACTTAAATACGGATTCACGGCATTTCTCATTAAATTCCTTAATGCCGTAGGCCTCGATGTCCTGCTTGCCGTTCATGCCCAGCTGCTTTTCCACTTCGATTTCAACGGGCAGCCCGTGAGTATCCCATCCAGCCTTGCGGTTGACCTGGAATCCCTTCATGGTCTTATACCTGTTGATGGAGTCCTTCAGCGTCCTTGCCATAACATGATGGATGCCCGGCTTTCCATTGGCTGTCGGCGGCCCCTCGAAGAATATAAACTGAGGCTTGCCTTCTCTTGCCTTGACGCATTTATTCAGCAGATTCTCCTCATTCCACTGCTTCACCTGCAGCTTCTGCACCTCTGCCACTGCATTGTCCGATAATTTCTTAAACATCTGTCTGCTTTACCTGTCCTTTCGTGACTGATACTGTCCGGCCCTGCCTTATAAAAAAAGTCCCTGACCGGCACTTGCCGATTAGGGACGATCATTCTATAACCGCGGTACCACCCTAGTTGCTTCCCTCGTGTTCAAGGGGCCTCTCATTAAAGTGTCGGACTCGGGAGTGATATTCATACTCTGTTTCACCAGGTGCCTCTCACCATCTGCACCCTCGCTGTAAGGATATTACGCAGGACTACTGGTTCCGTCGCTGTCCGTGGATTCAGTTGTATCCTTGTTCAGACTTGAACATTTACCTATTATAATGGTTCATGCCAGCGGTGTCAAGCCCCGTACAAAGCCCTGACCGTCACTGTTTCTCCCCGTCCGGTCCTGTCTTTGTACTATCCCCCGTAAAGAGAAGCCGGTATACCACCGCAGCGAGTGCGCCCCCGAGAAGCGGCGCAATAAGAAACACCGGCAGCTGTGCCAGCGCATCGCCCCCCGCCATCACTGCGGGTCCGAAGCTGCGGGCCGGATTGACGGACGTGCCCGTAAAGGGTATGCCCAGCATATGCACAAGTGCCAGCGCGAGACCGATGACAAGTCCCGAGGATGGGCGAAAAACGTCATCGGAAGTGACAGCCAGTACTACAAGAACAAAGACAAACGTCATCACCGTTTCCAAAAGCAGCGCGCCCGACAGACTGATCCCCAGCACAGAAGCCTGACCATATCCATTCTGTCCAAGGGAATCATTGCTGCCGAATACTGCCCACAGAAAGGCTGCTCCCGCAGCTGCTCCGGCAAACTGACCGATCAGATAGCCGATGAAGTCCTTAACGTTCATCCTGCCGCACAGCAGCATCCCCAGCGATACCGCCGGATTGACGTGACAACCGGAAATATTTCCGATCGTATATGCCATAGCCGTTACGGAAAGGCCAAAGGCCAAGGCGATGAGCAGCGTAGTAAAAGCAGCCGGGATCGGCGAGCCGAGGCTGATGAATATCGAGTTGGCAGCGACAGCCGTCCCGCACCCAAATGTTACAAGAACGAATGTACCGAGAAATTCTGCTGCGTATTTTTTTATGTTCATAAAGTCCCCCTTTGCGTAATATATAGTCATTGTAACACAATTGACGGACTGCCGCCGCCAAAAGCTCCTGGAATTTTATGTTCATCCTGAGAAAACCAGTTTTTGAAACTGTCTGTTTGTGGTAAAATATGAATTAAGCAGACGGTTATCCGTTTTTGCGTATTATATAACATGAAAGGTGGTGTCTCTAATGCCATTAGTAATATTAGGATTGATTTTTATTGTTGGGATATTCATATACTATATGGTTTCCACCAGCAGCGGAAAGGATCTGGAAGACGGATCGGATGGTGCTGAGAAAGACAGCCGGAAACGCAAGGATGATGATCTGCGCAAGGAAGATAATGTGATTTATCTTTCTGATGATATCGACAAGATCAAACGCAACCACAATATCGGCGGCCGGGAGTGACCATGTTCCATACAGGGGCTGTCCCAGAAGGTTCTAACACTTTCTGAGACGCCTCTTTTTTCGTGCTCCCAAAATCATCAGATGCACAGGGGGCACGCGTAAAGATGCTCCCGCATCATTGTCTGACACGGGAGCATCGTTTAATCTGCATTATTTGATCTTTGCCTGCTTATTATTTAAGGAGTGCAATCAGTTCTCCAGACTTGACCTGCTGGCCTTTCTTTACGAATATCTTTTCCACCGTACCGCTGGCTTTCGCAATGATGTTGGACTCCATTTTCATGGCTTCGATAACAGCGATGGGCTGCTGATCCTTGACTTCGTCGCCTTCCTGAACGAGAACCTTAACGATGTTTCCAGGGATATTTGCTCCGATCTCCATCGGATTTTCTTCATCAGCGAACCGGGAAGAGGATCCGGAAACAGCGGCAACCACTGTATTGTCCTTGATGCGTACGACTCTGCGGTTTCCGTTGACTTCGAATACCAGGTCTCTGTATCCGTCCTTATCCACATCGCGGATCTCATCCAGACGGATGACAAGTTCCTGTCCTTCATCGATCTTGACGCCGCTGGTTTCTCCTTCTCTCAGGCCGTAGAAGAATACGTCGGATCCCATGAGGCTGAAATCTCCGTCCTTCTTGATGCTGTTCAGGTAATCCTCATAGACCTTCGGATACATGGCATAGGAGATCACCTCCTGAGGCGTTCCCTCCAGACCGAAGTACTTGACCAGGCCCTGTTTGATGTAATCGAAGTCTTCCGGCTCAAGCAACTCGCCCGGGCGGCAGGTGATCGGCTCCTTGTCCTTCAGGACGACCTTCTGCAGATCCTCGGGGAATCCGCCCTCCGGCTGTCCCATCATTCCCTCAAAGAACGAAACGATGGAATCCGGGAAGTCGACATTTCTGCCCTTCTCCAGGATGTTCTCCGGCGTCAGGTCATTCTGCACCATGAATATCGCCATGTCGCCTACCGCCTTGGAGGACGGTGTGACCTTAACAATATCGCCCAGCATCATATTGACCTTCTTGTACATTTCCTTGACATCTTCATATCTGTGACCCAGTCCGAAGCTCTCGACCTGAGACTGCAGATTGGAATACTGTCCGCCGGGGATCTCGTACTTATAGATCTCTGCGGAGGATGTCTTAAGATCTGATTCAAAGCTCTTGTATACCGGTCTGACGTCTGCCCAGTAATCGGAGATGCGCTGGATGCCGTCAACATCAATCAGCGTGTCTCTGTCACTGTACTTCAGCGCCGCAGCGATGGAGTTCAGTGACGGCTGGGACGTCAGTCCCGACATGCTGCTGATCGCCGCGTCGACGATATCCACGCCGGCTTCTGCAGCCATCAGCACCGTAGCGCCGGCATTGCCGGTCGTGTCGTGGGTGTGCAGGTGGATAGGAACTGATACCTCGTTCTTCAGTGCAGATATGAGCTTCTGCGCGGCAAGAGGCTTCAGCAGACCGGACATGTCCTTGATGCCGATGATATGAGCGCCCCTCTTTTCCAGTTCCTTCGCCATGCGCACGTAGTAATTCAGATTGTATTTTTCTCTGGAAGAATCAAGGATGTCTCCAGTATAGCAGATCGTCGCCTCAGCAATCTTGCCCTGGTTCAGCACCTCGTCCAGTGCGACTTCCATTCCCGGGATCCAGTTCAGAGAGTCAAATACACGGAAGAGGTCGATACCTGCCAGTGCAGACTGCTTTACGAACTCGCGGATGACATTATCCGGATAGTTCTTATATCCTACCGCATTGGCTCCCCGGAGCAGCATCTGGAACAGTACATTAGGAATGCGCTCTCTCAGTTCTTCCAGTCTGTCCCACGGTGATTCCTTCAGGAAACGGTATGATGTATCAAATGTAGCGCCGCCCCACATCTCCAGAGAGAACAGATCCTTCTCGTAGAGAGCAACCGCCGGAGCGATCTTGGTCATATCGATCGTCCTTACTCTCGTTGCCATAAGGGACTGCTGCGCGTCACGCATGGTCGTATCTGTCAGCAGCAGGCGCTTCTGGTACAAAGCCCACTGAGAAATATATTCCGGACCATTCTTGTCGAACAGCTGCTTAGTACCGCTGAGACCGTTGATCTCCGTCTTCGGAATCCGTGGGAATACCGGAACGTTGAAGTTCGGCTTCTCCCCTCTCGTCTCGTTGACGACCTTGTTTCCGATATAGTTGAGGACCTTCAGCTCGTGGTCGATCTTGGGGCTGACGTCGAGCAGCTCCGGATTGGCAGCGATGAATCCCGTATCGCATTTACCGGCAATAAAGTCCGGATGGTTCAGCACGTTCAGCAGGAAGCCGATATTCGTCTTAACGCCCTTGATCGTCGTCTCCCGCAGAGCACGCATGGCCTTGCGTCTCGTATCGTCAAAGGTATTGGCATAAGCGGTTACCTTAACGAGCAGGCTGTCATAATAGGGCGTTACAACAGAGCCGGTAAATCCGTTGCCTCCGTCAAGACGGATGCCGAATCCGGAAGCGCTGTTGTAGAACTCTATGGTGCCGGTATCCGGCGCGAATCCGTTGGCCGGGTCTTCTGTCGTAATACGGCACTGGATCGCGTAACCTCTCTTGGTGATATCTTTCTGGCTGGTAATGCCGATCTCCGGAGAATCCAGCGTATATCCCATAGCAACCTTCAGCTGAGCCTGTACCAGGTCTATGCCCGTAACAAGCTCTGTAACAGTGTGCTCAACCTGGATCCTGGGGTTCATCTCGATAAAATAGTGATTGCCGTGCTTGTCCAGCAGGAATTCCACGGTTCCTGCACTGCGGTAGTTTACATACTTGGCGATCTTCAGCGCGTCATTGCAGATTGCCTGACGCTGTTCTTCTGTAAGCGCCAGCGCCGGAGTGAACTCTACGACTTTCTGATGGCGTCTCTGGATGGAGCAGTCTCTCTCAAACAGGTGGACGATGTTGCCTTCCTTGTCGCCCAGGACCTGGACCTCGATATGCTTCGGGTTCTCCAGATATTTCTCAATGAAGATATCGTCGATGCCGAAGGCCTTAGCTGCTTCTCTTCTCGCTGTCTTATACTCATTGACGATATCCGCCTTGTCACGGACAACTCTCATACCGCGGCCGCCGCCGCCTGCAGCTGCCTTAAGAATTACAGGATACCCGCACTCATCAGCAAATTTGACAGCTTCTTCTTCGTTCTCAATGGCTTTCTCCACGCCGGGGATCGTCGGAACGCCTACTTCCTCCGCTACCAGTTTAGACTGGATCTTGTCCCCCAGCTTGTTCATCATCTCCGCTGTAGGTCCGATAAACTCGATCCCCGCATCGGCGCATGCTTTGGCAAATTCCGCGTTCTCGGACAGGAATCCGTATCCCGGATGGATCGCATCAACGCCCTTGGTCTTAGCCAGCGCGATGATCTCATCGATGCCGAGATAAGCGGCTACCGGCGATTTGCCCTTGCCGATCTGATAAGATTCGTCCGCCTTGGTCCGGAACATCGCCGTCTTATCTTCTTCAGAGTAAATTGCCACAGTCCGGATGCCCAGCTCATTGCATGCGCGGAAGATCCGGATCGCAATTTCGCCCCGGTTGGCGACAAGTACTCTCTTGAATTTTTTAATTTCTGCCATTTCTAATCTCCACTTCTCATCAACAAATTAAAAAAGACGTACTTACTTAAGATATAACTGTCATATTTATTTCCTCAGAGTTCCGGAATCCCTAACATTGATATCCATATGCGGATACGGTATTTCGATTCCTTCCCTGTCAAAGGCTCGTTTGACCTGTTCCATGAGCCGGCTCTGGACATTGTAACGGACATCCGTACTGCACCAGACGCCCACGTCCAGGACCAGGGCGCTGTCACCCAGCTCCTTCAGTATGATCATCGGCTCCGGCTCCATCCTCATATCAGGATCGTCCCGGATCACACTTCGGATCACTTCTTTCGCCTGACGTATGTCCGCGTCATAGCTGATGCCGAACTGTGCTCCGACACGCCGTAGGTCATTAGCCGAAGCATTGACTACGACGCTATTCATGACTGTGGAATTCGGTATGATGATATTCCGGTTGTCATAACTGTGCAGATGGGTTGTCATCAGATCTATGTGGTCTACAACACCGGTCATTCCGCCGACTTCTATTTCATCTCCCGCAGCAAAGGGGTGGTTTACCAGCAGTATGAAACCTCCTGCCACGTTGCTCAGGCTGTCCCGCACAGCCAGGGCTACCGCCGCCCCGCCTGCGGCAAGGGCTGTAATAAGGGGCGCGGTTGGAACGCCGAGTACGG
This sequence comes from uncultured Eubacteriales bacterium, assembly GCA_900315125.1. Classification (GTDB taxonomy): domain Bacteria; phylum Bacillota; class Clostridia; order Peptostreptococcales; family Anaerovoracaceae; genus Aminicella. The sequence continues at coordinate 64,562 of OMXT01000076.1, read as the reverse complement.
ACAGGATGACGATGACCAGCAGGATCCACAGACCGATCCTGGTCACCCGCAGGAGCAGTACATGCACCGCCGGATCCAGCACCGACTTCTCCAGGATCTTCCGTTCGATCCGGACGATGATCTGGATGATGATCCAGCCAGCAAGGAGCACGAGCAGCGCTCCGGGGACATGCTTCAGGATCGCCTCAATGACTCTCTCATTGATAAAAGAAAGGTTGATCTGCATCGCCCCTCCTTATCTCCCCGCTCTCCGGCGCTCCAGTTCATGAAGCAGCTTCTTGCGGAGACGGATGTCATCCGGCGTTACCTCTACGAGCTCGTCCTCCTCGATAAACTCCAGCGCCTCTTCCAGGGAGAACACTCTGGGGGGCGACAGCAGGATCTTCTCGTCCGATCCGGCAGCCCGCATGTTGCTCACCTTCTTGGCCTTGCAGGGGTTGACCTCCATGTCGTCGCTGCGGGAATTCATCCCGACGATCATTCCCTCATACACATGGGTGCCCGGGCTGACGAACATCTGAACCCGTTCGCCGATGTTGAACAGCGCGTAAGGCGTGCATGTCCCTTCCTCTATTGCTATGGCTACGCCGTTGGAACGTCCCGGGATCTCCCCTTTCCACGGTTCAAAATCAAAGAACCGCCGTTCCATGTTGCCTTCACCTCTTGTCTCGTTGATAAACTGTGACCGGTATCCCAGCAGTCCCCGGGTCGGGACATGATATTCCAGACGGGAGTATCCATTTTCTCCGTTCATCTGGACCATGATACCCTTTCTCTGGTTCAGTGCGGAAATGACGCTGCCGGAATACTGGTCCGGTACGGTGATCACCACTTCTTCTACCGGTTCCAGCTTGCGGCCCTGCTCATCTCTCTTAATGATGACCTCCGGCTTGGATACGGCAAGCTCGTAACCCTCTCTCCTCATATTTTCTATGAGAATGGAAAGATGCAGCTCCCCCCGTCCCGAAACCTTGAAGCAGTCGGTAGAATCCGTTTCCTCTACCTTCAGTCCTACATTGACCTCCAGCTCCTTGGCAAGACGCTCGCGGATATGCCGGGAAGTGACATATTTCCCTACCTTGCCTGCGAAGGGCGACGTATTGACCATGAAGTTCATGGAAAGGGTAGGTTCTTCTATATGGATCATCTCCATGGGATCCGGATGCTCCGGATCACAGATGGTCTCTCCTATGGTAATGTCCGATATGCCGGAAACAACGACGATATCGCCGCATTCCGCCTGGGGAACAGCGACCCGTTTCAGCCCTCTGTAAACAAAGACCTGATTGATCTTTCTCCGGTCAATGGTGCCGTCCTCTCTGGCGACGCCTACGGTCTGCCCCTCCCGGATGACGCCCTTCGTCACACGGCCGATCCCCAGCCTGCCAATGTAATCATCATAGGCCAGCGTGCAGACCTGGAACTGAAGCGGCTCATCCCGGAGATCCGGATAGGGCTGGCAGTGCTCTACGATCGTATCGAACAGCAGAGTGATATCCAGTCCACCCAGTCCTCTGGGCGTGTGCTTCATCTTGGAATCTCCTTCCCCGACCTGGATACCTTTTACTTCCTCCGGATCCCGGACAGCGATCCCCTGGCGGGCGATGCCGTACAGGATCGGGAAATCCAGCTGTTCATCGCTGGCATCCAGATCCATGAAGAGCTCGTAAACTTCGTCAACTACCTCATCGATCCTGGCGTCCTTCTTATCGATCTTATTAATAAGAAGGATCGGATCCAGTCCCTGCTCCAGGGACTTGCTGAGCACGAATCTGGTCTGAGGCATGGGTCCCTCGCTGGAATCCACCAGCAGGATGACCGTGTCCACCGTCTTCATGATCCGCTCAACTTCCGAAGAAAAGTCCGCGTGTCCCGGTGTATCTACGATATTGATCTTGGTATCGCCATGCATGATAGAGCAGTTCTTGGAGTAGATCGTGATACCCCGCTCCCTCTCTATGTCGTCGCTGTCCATGACACAGTCCACGATCTCCTCGTTCTCGCGGAAAACGCCGCTCTGGTTCAGGAATGCGTCAACCAGCGTTGACTTGCCGGCGTCGACATGGGCGATAACTGCAATGTTTATTATTTTCTGTTTTTCTGACATGTATTTCCCTTCTCTATTATGTATTATCAACTTACAATTTTATCATAGATTTTTTCCTTCTTCAACACATAGAAGCGGTGAATTTTGTATCGGTCATGCCTTTGTTCCATATCACCAGGCGCCGCCTCCGCCTCCGCCGAAACCGCCGCCGGAGAACCCGCCCCCAGAGAATCCTCCCCCGGAATCAAAACCGCCGAAATCACCGCCGTCATCCGAAGAAAGAGCATCTGCTACGCTGTTTCTCATGCCGTGGAAGCAATTGTCCATCATATGATAATACATCATACCGGTCCAGAGATCCCCCTCTGACGTGCCGGAATACCACTGGGGCTGGCGGATCCTGATATCTGTAAATTTCCTGGCCCAGCGGGCCTGCATGCCCATGACATAAGCATAGGGCATGACATTGAAAAAGTATTCCGGGTCTTCATCAGACAAAGCCTTCAGCCGGTCGTATTCCGCCGTTCGTATGAATTCCCGGAACCCCAGGACTTTTCCCAGGAGCTGTGCTCCCCGGGCAGTCATTGCTTTCATGATCAGAACGAAGAAGAATGTCACCGAGACGGAAGCCAGCGCTGCGGCGCCAGCCCATATGCTGTCCGTCTCTGCCGTGATGATCAGGCATCCTATGGCTGTGATCACGACAGTCAATGTAAGAAAGACTGCCGTACGCACCGTCGTCCCGGCTTTCGTCCTGCTCTGCCGCCGGTCAAAAGTGGAGAGGAGCCCGATCATGAACAGCGCCTGGATCACCGCAAGGATAACTGCCGCGATAGCGAGATAGCCCTGGAAATTCTCGTATGAAGCCAGAGTGATCCCAATCAGCATGGGCAGTGTCATGAGTATGATTCCAATGACTCTGCATATATTGGCCCCGCGGCTGAAAAGCCGGTGACCGCCGCTGCTGTAATAACTCTTGATCTTGTCTTTCACCGTCAGCAGATCCTGGCCGAATTCTTCCGGCATATCATCCAGTCTGGCTGTGTCACCGGCAGAGAACAGAGAATCGAACATATAGCAGACGAATCCCTTTTCTGTATCATCCGGTCTGCTGACGCGGATCACCTCGAAATGATCCTTCTTATATTCATGAATCCTGAGATACCCCTTCTGCGCCATATACATCAGCTGTGAATAGACATCCTCATTATCCACACTGCCGTCGATAATATATCCGACTTCGGCAGGGGTCATACCCTCCGGGGCATAAAATTCCACCGTAGGTACGATCTTCGGATCTCTGCCGAAGAAAAGCCACAGCAGGAATGTTACGAGTGGTACCAGCAGGAGCGCCAGATAAAATATCCATCGCACCCAGTCCCTGTTTGCAGGATTTACCCAGTATCCCTCCGGAAGATCGGATTTTACCGTCACGCCGTAGCCCTTCGGCAGATTTTCTCCCGTTACTGTCAGTGTACGGCCGCTGGCGCTGCACTGAATTTTATCGTCTGTTTCTGTACTTCCGTAAACGCCGGAATAGACCGTCGCCTTGCTCCAGTCGATCTTCTTCGGCATGGTCAGTGTGAGACGGGAACGCTCGATCGGCGTCTCCCATCCCGTGGGCAGCAGGTCCAGAGCCAGATAGTCCGCGGTATCGGAATCATCCCTGTAACCAACGATATCGTAGGTGATCACATATTTCTGCTGCCCTGTCACGGTCCGATCCGGATCGCCGATGCGTATCATGCAGTAATCGCTGTCCGAATCCGATATGTATTCCGTCTCATATTCCTCGCTGCATTCCACGCCGCGGACAGCCCAGACACCGGACTCCTGCGGTATATAGCGGGTAATGCCGTGGTGCGGGCTGCCGCTGAAATTCACAGTGATCTGCTCTTTCATGTGGATCACATGATCCTGATCCGCCGTCGCTTCTACATTGAAGCGCTCCGTTGTATAATCCGCATAGGATGCGGCGGAAGACGGGGAACACACTGCAGGGCAAATCATCAGGGTACAAAGTATAATAAGAATAGCAAGAAAGACCGCAGTCAGCGGTCTTCTGTAATTGACTCGGCAATTATTTCTCATGGAAATCCACCTTTACATTCTGTCTCTCTTCCACATTGCTTACCTCAAACATGGGTTCCCGTTCGAAGTGGAACATCCCGGCAAGAATGCTGCCCGGAAACATCTCGCAGCGGTTGTTATAGTTCTTTACCACTGCATTATAATATTTCCGCGCGTTTGCGATATCATCCTCCAGCGACTTCAGCTGCTCCTGAAGATCCAGGAAATTCTGATTCGCCTTCAGCTCCGGATACCCTTCCGATACAGCAAACAGGGAGCGGAGCGCGCCGGTGAGCTGATTCTCACCTTCCAGTTTCTGACCCGCGTCGCCTGCGCTCTGGATCATGGACCTGGCTCTGGTGACGCGGTCAAGGGTCTCTGACTCGTGGGAAGCATATCCCTTAACCATTTCTACAAGATTGGGGATCAGGTCATATCTCTTTTTCAGATACACATCCATGGTGGAAAAGCTCTCTTCCACGCTGTTGCGTCCCCTGACAAGACCGTTGTATCCCGCGATTGCCCAGATCACGATCGCAGCAATAATGACTGCAATTACTATGACAATAATCATCCTTCTACCTCTCGATTCTCCAGTCTACCGGTTCCTGGCCTGTACTCTCCAGAAATTCATTGGCCCTGGAAAAGTAGTAACCCCCGAAAAAACCCCGGCTGGCAGAAAGAGGACTCGGATGGGCGCCGGTGAGCACCAGATGATGCGGGTTCGTTATGGACTCCCGCTTCGCCCGGGCATTCGCCCCCCAGAGTATGAATACAGCAGGCTGCTCCCGTTCATTCAGCCGGGCGATCACAGCATCCGTCAGCTGCTCCCATCCTTTCCCCCTGTGTGAGTTGGCCTGGTGCTCCCTTACGGTCAGCACCGTATTGAGGAGCAGTACGCCCTGCTCTGCCCAGGGGATCAGGCATCCCTGATCCGAAGGCGGCGGCTGTATACCCAGATCATTCGACAGCTCCCTGAAAATGTTTCTCAGAGACGGCGGCTGGGCCTGTCCTTCTCTCACCGAGAATGCCAGTCCGTGAGCCTGACCCGGTTCGTGATAGGGATCCTGTCCGAGAATGACCACCTTGACATCGCTGTAAGATGTATACTTCAGCGCGTTGAAAATATCATTCATATCCGGGTAGATCCTGTAATTCCTGTATTCGCTGATCAGAAACTTCCGCAGCTTCTGATAATACTCTTTCTGAAATTCTTCCGCGAGGATATCATCCCACTCATTTCCAATATTGACCATACATAAATTATAACCGATGGCGCAGCTCATTACAAGAAAAACGAGTGGCTGAGGCACGGCAAAGCCCAGGCTTTGTTTACAGAGAGAACGCCTCAGACAGAGCAATGACTGCCCTGGTCTGATCCGCAATGTCTATGGCCGTAGATATGGAGATCTCCGATGTTGTAATGTTGTAATGGCGGATCTCATTTTCCGCCAGCGTCTTGAATACGGTTCCTGCTACGCCCACATGGGTAGCCATGCCGACGCCTACAACGGAGACAAGACACAGGTGATCCTGGTAATTCATATCAAGATTGCAGAACCGGGCATTGCTCTTAAAGGACTGCTCGATCGCAGGGATATCCCTGGCGCTGCAGCTGAATGAGACAGCGGTCTGTTCCGACGAACAGGTCTGCTGGGATATCACATCGATGTTTACGCCCAGATCTCCAAGGGTAGCAAAGATCTCAGCTACTGCATCCCCCTGGCGGGATATGCCCTTGATGGTAAAAATAACGATCTCATCAGATACGCTGATGCCGCTGACGGCTGCTTCTTCAACAATCAGACTCCTGTCCACGATATATGTTCCTCCTGTTCTGTTTTCATCAAAGGCAGGTCCCACATAGAGCGGGACATTATTTTCTTTGGATATTTCTATAGCTTCTGCTTCCAGGTCACTTTCACCAAGCATGACAAGTTCCATCGCTTCTTCATGGCAGATCCTGCGGAATACGGCTGTGCTCCCTGTTACTTTGGGATCCACGACATAGACGCCCTGGGCGTTGCCGTAAAGTTCGCACTCACAGCCCAGTGCTGCGGCGATGGATACGGCCGTCGCCGCGGCGCCGTACCGGCCCAGCCTGTCGCTCATGCAGAACTCGCCGATTCCCTGGAACCCTGCAACGACAGCGACCTTGCCGTCCTCAAGTGCTGAAATAATATCGTCCGCGACGATCTCGTGTTTCCCTTCTTCCTTCTGTACAAGATCCAGGGAATCCCCCCGGATATCTGTAATAACATGGGCATGGACTCCATAGCTTTCCAGCGCGCTTGCCATGAGAGCGGCTGTCTGAAGCTCCGCTGCGCTGAACAGCGCGTCCATTTCCGGCTCTGTAATATCATGGGCAAACTGCTTCGCCCTGTCCATCATTTCCGCAGCGATCTCATGCATGGATGCGCAGACGAGAACGAGCCCGTCTACCCTGCTGCGGTGTTTGGCAACATAAGCGGCGATGCGTTTCAAGTCGTCCATGTTTTTCAGATAGCACCCGCCGTATTTCTGTACCAGATTCATCTGTCCCTCCTTATACTCTCCGCGCCCATTCCTCTTTCCGTTCAAAGAAAAAAGCCCGCGCTGCGCGCAGGCCCTACAATCACAGTAAAGGTAACAGATAGCGCAACTACTTACGTAGACAGTCCTGCAGCTGTTGACTGCAGACCCACCGCAGGATCGTGCCCTCCTCTGCGATTCGGCGGAGATTGCCTAAGATGGGATCCCTGCCCGCCGGCTCCTCCATCGTCTTCTGCTCCGCGCCTCTATCATTGCATAGATTCTAACATATTAGAATAGAAAATCAAGACTTATTTTGTTATATCTATACAAAATATCCTAAATTCTCTTGCAGATTTTCCCTTACCGGGTATAATATTATTCGGTTACTATTATAAAGATAAGGAGCACACCCATGAATCAGACCAAAGCTGTCGTGTCGATCATCGGCAAGGATCACACAGGCATCATGGCTGCCGCATCTCAGGCCGCCGCAACTGCAAACGCCAACATTCTGGAGGTAACCCAGTCCATTCTGGACGGCTACTTCGTTATGATCATGATTCTCGATATCACAGAATCCACCCAAAACATCGATGAACTCCGTGCAACGATGAGGGAGGCCCTGCCGGATATGCAGGTCCACCTCATGCACGAGGATATCTTCAATTCCATGCACAGGATCTAGGAGGTGTCAGACAATGCTTAACATGAATGACATCATGGAAACGGTGAACATGATCGCCGAGGAGAACCTGGACATCCGTACGATCACCATGGGGATCTCCCTCGTCGACTGCGCCGATGCGGACATCCGCCGTTCCTGCGAAAAAGTATACGACAAGATCTACCGCCATGCGAAGGATCTTGTTAAAACCGGCGAAATAATAGAAAAGAAATACGGTATCCCCATCGTTCATAAGCGGGTCTCTGTCACGCCCATATCTATTCTTGCAGGTGTGAGCGGCGGCGACCCGGTGGAATATGCCCGGACACTCGATCAGGTAGCAAAGGACATCGGCATAAACTTTATCGGCGGCTATTCCGCACTGGTCCAGAAGGGATTCAGCGCCGGCGACCGGGAACTGATCCAGTCCATTCCCCAGGCCCTGTCAGAAACAGAACTTGTCTGTTCCTCTGTCAATGTGGGTTCCACAAAGGCGGGGATCAACATGGACGCTGTCAGGCTCATGGGCCAGATCGTCCGGGAAACCGCAGAGAAAACAAAGGACAATATGTGCATTGGCGACGCCAAGCTCGTCATATTCTGCAACGCTGTGGAGGATAACCCCTTCATGGCCGGAGCATTCCACGGAATCACGGAAGCGGACTGCGTCGTCAGCGTCGGCGTCTCCGGCCCCGGCGTCGTACGCTCCGCACTCGCCAAGATGCCGGATGACGCGTCTATGGATGAGATCGCGGAGACCATCAAGAGAACAGCCTTTAAGATCACTCGCGTCGGACAGCTCGTCGGTACAGAAGCGGCAGAAATGCTCGGCGTCAACTTCGGTATCGTCGACCTTTCGCTGGCGCCCACACCGGCTGTCGGTGACTCTGTCGCCCATATACTGGAGGAGATCGGTCTGGAACAGTGCGGCGCCCACGGGACGACCGCAGCACTGGCCATGCTGAATGACGCGGTCAAGAAAGGCGGACTCATGGCGTCATCCAGCGTCGGCGGTCTTTCCGGCGCCTTCATCCCCGTTACGGAGGATCAGGGCATGATCGACGCTGCCCGTGCCGGCACTCTTTCCATAGAGAAACTGGAGGCGATGACGGCGGTCTGCTCCGTCGGACTGGACATGATCGTTATTCCCGGCGATACCACGGCCGACATCATATCCGCCATTATCGCCGATGAGGCTGCCATCGGAATGGTCAATTCCAAGACTACGGCAGTCCGCGTCATCCCCGCCATCGGACTGAGCGAGGGCGAGGAGCTGAATTTCGGCGGACTTCTGGGAAGCGGACCGGTAATGAAAGTGCGTTACCAGTCACCTCAGAAGATGATCGCAAGGGGCGGACGCATCCCCGCGCCGCTCCAGAGTCTTAAGAACTGATAATTTAATTTAATAAAAGCATATTAAAACGCACCGCCGAGGACAATTCAGCGATGCGTTTTTTTGACCGATTTTCCGTTACTGGATGGACAGGACTTTGTAATCCTTCGCTTCTACCGCGTTCTTCAGCACATCGTCGGCAACGTCCGAACTCATGGTAACTACAGCTTTGTTCTCAACGTGGCTGACGTCAGCGCTGTCTACGCCCGCGACAGATTCCAGAGCTTTCTTCACCGTTGCCTCACAGTGCTCGCACATCATTCCCTCAATGTTCATTACCTTTTCCATTTCACTACTCTCCTTTGTGTTTCTATTTGCTTTAATTTTTTTATCTTTAGAAGCATCGTGCATGCGGAACAGATTCAGCCGAAGGGCGTTCATGCATACACAGAAGCTCGACAGACTCATAGCCGCCGCTCCAAGCATGGGATTCATGGTCCAGCCGGTAAGATGCACATAGGCTCCCGCCGCTACCGGGATCAGAATCACATTATAGAAGAATGCCCAGAACAGGTTCTCGTGGATATTGCGGAGGGTCGCCCGGCTGAGCCGGACCGCCGCGGGCACATCGGTCAGTCTGCTGTTCATGAGGACCACATCGGCGGCATCGATCGCCACATCCGTTCCTGCTCCGATGGCGATGCCCATATCCGCGCGGGTCAGCGCCGGAGCATCATTAATGCCGTCTCCGACCATAGCCACGATACCCTGCTTTTTCAGGCGGCGTATTTCTCTTTCCTTTCCGGAAGGAAGAACGCCGGCAACGACCTCATCCACACCGGCCTGAGCACCGATTGCCCGGGCTGTCTTTTCATTATCTCCGGTCAGCATGACGACGCGGATGCCCATATTCTGCAGCTCCCGGACTGCCTGAGGACTGTCTTCCTTAAGCGTGTCCGCTACAGCAACCATGCCCAGCAGTTTCCCTTCTTCCGCGAAAAACAGGCACGTCTTGCCCTCTTCCGCCAGCTGATCCGCCCGCAGGCGTACATTCTCCGTTATCTCGGCTTCCCTGCTGATGAACCGGTAATTGCCCCCTGCCAGCCTGCGGTCATCCCGCATGCCTGTCAGCCCGTTGCCCGGAGCAGCCTGAAAGTCGTTCACTTCCGATGTTTCTGTATTCTTCCCATCCGACCAGTTCAGCACAGCCTTAGCCAGAGGGTACTCACTCTTTTTCTCGAGGGAGCATGCCGCACTCATGAGATAATCTTCGTCCACGCCGTCCATCGGGATAATATCCGTCACCCTGGGTTCCCCGTTCGTGATCGTTCCGGTCTTATCCAGCGCGACAATTCTGATCCTCCCTGTCTGCTCCAGAGATTCTGCCGTCTTAAACAGGATCCCGTTTTTCGCGCCCATGCCGTTTCCTACCATGATCGCCACCGGTGTGGCAAGTCCAAGGGCGCAGGGACAGCTGATAACGAGCACAGAGATCCCTCTTGCGAGGGAATAACCGAGGTCCGCCGAAGCAAAGAGCCAGATCAGTGTAACAGCAGCAGCGCAGATCAGCACGCCGGGAACGAAAATCGCTGAGACTCTGTCCGCCACCTTTGCAATGGGCGCTTTGGTCGCCGCCGCGTCGCTGACCATCTGGATGATCTGGGAAAGTGTGGTATCTCTTCCGACCCTGGTTGCCTCTGCCCGGATGTATCCGCTCTGGTTGATCGTCGCCGCAGACACAGGATCGCCCGCCGCCTTGTCCACCGGTATGCTCTCGCCCGTCAGCGCCGACTCGTCGAAGGCTGACGATCCTTCTACGATCACGCCGTCTACAGGAACACTTTCGCCGGGACGAACAGCAAACACATCGCCGATCTTCACCTGTTCAACAGGAATTTCCTTCTCTTCCCCGTTCCTGATCACTACCGCCCTCTGGGGCGCCATGTTCATAAGACCCTTCAGTGCGTCCGTTGTCCTGCCCTTGGACATGGCCTCCAGCATCTTTCCTATGGTGATCAGTGTGACGATCATGGCTGCCGATTCAAAATAAAGATCATGCATGTCCGCCATCAGCGCAGCGTCATCGCCCGCCAGCTGTTCGCCGGTCATGCGGAAAAGCACGAAGGTGCTCCATGCAAAGGACACGGCAGAACCCATAGCCACCAGTGTGTCCATGTTCGGCGCTCCGTGAACCAGGCTCCGGAATCCGCTGGTAAAAAACTTCTTATTGATCAGCATGACAATAAAGGCCAGGATCATCTCCGCCAGCCCCATAGCCACGTGGTTCCCGTCAAAAAACGAAGGCAGAGGCCACCCCCACATGGCATGCCCCATGGATATATACATGAGCACGAGGAGAAATCCCACAGAAGCGGCAAGACGCCTCTTCAGGACCGGCGTTTCGTGATCCTCCAGGGCTTCCTTCTCTTCCTGGAACAAAGCCGCGTCTGCCCTGCTCCCGTCTTCCGCGCACGCGCTCTTTGGCCTTGCTCCATAGCCGGCGTCCGTAACCGCCTTGATAATATCAGCCATGCCTGCTGTACCTTCCACCCCCATGGAATTCGTCAGCAGGCTGACGGAGCAGCTGTCCACACCCGGCACAGCAGACACCGCCTTTTCTACCCGCGCCTGGCAGGCAGCACAGCTCACCCCCGTAACAATATACTGTTCCATCCAATACTCCTTCTCCGCCGCTGCGGATCCATTATTTCATCAGTCTCTTCAGAACATCGAGAAGTTCGTCAATGGTATCATCATTCCCGTTCTGTATGTCCTCTTTCACACATGTCCTGATATGGTTTGCCATCAGCACCCGGTTAAAGCTGTTCAGGGCAGACCCCGCGGCAGCCGACTGGATAAGGATATCCGGGCAGTAGGCGTTGTTTTCCACCATCTTCTTCAGCCCGCGGATCTGTCCCTCTATGCGGTTGAGCCGCATGATCAGATCTTTATATTCCTTTTCTGACCGTTCCTTCGTCCGTCCGCAGCAGCAGGAACACTGCTCATTCGTTTTCTTCTCTTCTGACATGGTACTACCCTTTCTTCTGTCCAACTATGGATACTATATACCCCCTGGGGGTATATGTCAAACAGAAAAAAGGCCGTCCCGAAATGTTGAGACAGCCATCCTGCACTAATATTTATTTCAGTGTACCCACCATATCCCGGGGTACTACCCACCGGTCAAAGTCCTCCGGCGTTACGAGACCCAGGGCTGCAGCCGCTTCCTTCAGTGTGGTACCTTCCGCATGGGCCTTCTTGGCGATCTTCGCCGCGTTTTCATAGCCGATATGGGGATTGAGCGCCGTAACGAGCATGAGAGATTTCTCCATATTCTCTTCTATGCGCTCCCTGTTCGGCGTGATGCCGCAGACACAGTGGATCCGGAACGAGTCCATGGCATCCGACAGCAGATTGACGGATTCCAGAAAATCATAGATGATCACGGGCATAAATACGTTCAGCTCAAAATTCCCCTGAGAAGCCGCGACGCCGATCGCTGTATCGTGTCCCATGACCTGAACGCATACCATAGTCATTGCCTCGCACTGGGTCGGGTTGACCTTTCCTGGCATGATGGAACTGCCCGGCTCATTGGCAGGTATATTGATTTCCCCTATGCCGCACCGGGGACCGGAGGCCAGCCAGCGCACATCGTTGGCGATTTTCAGGAGGTCCGCAGCCAGGGCTTTGACCGCGCCGTGAACAAAGACGATCCCGTCCTTGCTCGTCAGCGCATGGAATTTATTCTCCGCCGTCATGAACTTTTTTCCTGTCAGACGGCTGATTTCCGCAGCGGATTCCCTGCCGAAATCCTTATGGGCGTTCAGTCCCGTTCCTACGGCCGTTCCGCCCAGGGCAAGCTCCCGCAGGCTGTCCAGAGCAGAGGCGATCTGCTTCTCATCGTGGTCCAGCATGGCGCGCCATCCACTGATCTCCTGACCCAGAGTCAGGGGCGTGGCATCCTGCAGATGGGTGCGTCCTGTCTTTACGATGTCCATATTCTCATCTTCCAGACGCTTCAGTTCATCTCGCAGCGCGCGGATCGCCGGTAGAAGCCGGTCTTCCACGGAAACGACAGCGGCAATGTGCATGGCTGTCGGGAATGTATCATTGGAACTCTGGGATTTATTCACATGATCGTTGGGATGGAGGATCTTTTCACCGGCGATCTCATTTCCCCGGTTCGCAATCACCTCGTTCATATTCATGTTCGACTGGGTTCCGCTTCCTGTCTGGAAAATGACAAGAGGGAAATTTCCCCCCAGCTTTCCCTCCAGCACTTCGTCACAGCTCTCGCCAATCAGCTGCGCCCGCCTCTCGTCGATCATGCCCAGCCGGCAGTTTGCCAGCGCCGCTGCCTTCTTCAGCACAGCGAAGGCCCGGATGATCTCCGGGGGCATGCGGTGAGTCCCGATCCGGAAGTTCTCATAACTCCGTTCCGTCTGCGCTCCCCAGTATTTATCCGCAGGAACTCTGACCTCTCCCATGGTATCATGTTCTATTCTGTAATTATCCATAACATATGCTCCCCTTATTCTGCTTATTTCTCGCTGAGTGAATCCAGCCATTTCCTGCCTTCTCCAACCTGACGGCGTACTTCGGAAGGCGCCGTGCCCCCGTAAGACCTGCGGGCGTCGACGCATGCACGGATGCTGATATCTCCAAGGGACTCTTTGTTTACCCTTGGGTCGATCTCCGTCAGCTCCTTATCAGTCAGATCCTCCAGCTGGCATCCTCTTTCTTCGCAGGCCTTGACCATGCGGCCTACGATATTGTGAGCTTCCCGGAAGGGGATGCCCTCCATGGCCAGATGCTCCGCCACATCCGTCGCGTTCAGGAACCCCTGGTCAAGATGCTCCCTTATCCTGTCTACCCGGAACTCTGTCTTGTCCAGCATCCTTGTGAATATGCGCACGCAGGCCTTCCATGTATCTGCTGCGTCAAACAGTCCTTCCTTATCTTCCTGAAAGTCTTTGTTATAGGCAAGGGGCGTCCCCTTCATTACGGTCAGCATCTGCATGAGATCTCCGTAGACCCTGCCGCTCTTCCCCCGGAGCAGCTCTGCCATATCCGGATTCTTTTTCTGGGGCATGATGCTGCTCCCTGTGCAGAAACTGTCATCGATGGATATAAAGGAAAACTCAGAGGAGTTCCACCAGGCGAATTCCTCCGCCCACCGCGAGATATGCATCATGGAAATGGATGCGTCACTGAGGAATTCTATCGCATAGTCCCTGTCGCTGACACTGTCCATGGCATTCTCCGTCGGGCCCCGGAACCCGAGGAGTTCTGACGTAAGCTTCCGGTCTGTGGGGAATGTGGTGCCTGCCAGGGCGCATGCGCCCAGCGGATTGAGATCCATCCGCTCCAGCGTGTCCGACAGCCGCTCGATATCCCTGCGGAACATCTGGAAATATGCCATGAAAATAAATCCAATGGTTATAGGCTGGGCATGCTGGATGTGCGTAAAGCCGACGGTGATCTCATCTGCGTACTGATCCGCCTTGCGAAGAATCACATCTTCCAGTTCCATCAGCTCATCCATGATCTGACGGATCTCCTTTTTCAGGTAGAGCCTTCCGTCCACCTGGCACTGGTCATTACGAGAGCGGGCGGTATGCAGCTTCTTTCCCACTTCGCCGATATCCTGGATCAGCCGGGATTCTATGCCCATATGGATATCTTCATCCTCCACGTCAAATACGATCTCGCCGTCAGCGATCCGTTTCCTTATCGATTCAAGACCAGCGATGATCTGGTCCCTTTCATCTTCCGTTACGATCCCCTGCGCGGCAAGCATGGTCACATGGGCAATGCTCCCGTCTATATCCTCGTTATACATCCTCTGATCAAACCCGATTGAAGCGTTGAACGCCTTCACGATCTGATCCATGTCTTTTTCAAATCTGCCTCCCCAGAGAGCCATATCATTTACCTCCAAATCTTTCATTCACTGCGAATTATTATACATCATTCCGCACCGAAGCGCATTACAATCTTTTTCTGCCTTTTTCGGCGTCCTCAGCTGCGTCTCTGCTCCGAACCATCCGCAGACTGTTGAAACAACAGGAAAATTATACTATAATCATCACGATGACCCATTATTAAACAGGAAGAACAATTATTACGGGAAAGGAGCTGCCAATGACACTGGGGCGCGACAAACTGCATTTTCTTAACACACCGACGCCGCTGGAGCGAATGAATAATATTTCCGAAGACCTCGGCATAGAGTTTTACCTGAAACGGGACGACCTTACGAATTACGGGACCGGCGGAAACAAACTCAGAAAACTGGAATATTTTATAAAGGATGCCCTCGAACAGAAGGCTACCATGCTGCTTACCATAGGAGGCGCCCAGACCAATCACGGCAGGCTGACTGCCGCAGTGGCTGCCAAATACGGATTGAAATCGGCGATCATCGCCGTAGATGAATACCCCGGCGAGATCTCTGCCAACCTGCTCCTGGACGGTATTATGGGATGCCATGTGTACCTTGTCCGCCAGGACGGTGAGCACACAGAGATCGAACTGATGAAGCAGGCGATCCATGACGTGACCGAGCGCTGGGAGCATGCCGGTGAGAAGGTTTACTTTATCCCCATGGGCGGATCCAATGAGCTGGGCGTTCTGGGCTACTATGACTGCGCCCTGGAACTTGACCAGCAAATCCGGGAGATGAAACTGCCCGATCCCCACGTCATGGTCACCGTCGGGAGCATGGGCACGTATATGGGACTGGAAACGGCCATTGTCAATGAGCATCTTGACATGCGTCTCACGGGAATCGGCATCATGCCTTATACGGACCTTCGGAAGTCTGCCGCTGATTATTACCGGCGCGTAAAAGATACTTATCACCTAAGCGCTGACCTGAAGCCGGAAGATCTGGATCTGAACACCGACTACGACTGCGGCGAATACAACAACCCGGTTCACGAAGTCCGCGAAGCCATATACTACATGGGAAAGCACGAGGGCATCATCCTGGATCCCTGCTATACCGGCAAGACTTTCAACGCCATTCTCCAGCTTGCGAAAAACGATTATTTCCGCCCCGGCGAGACCGTGATCATGATCCACACCGGCGGCATCCCCGGAATCTATACCAAGCACCATCGCACAGAGATGGAACTGGAGCTGATGAAATACATGCATATAATATAAGCTCCGTGAACAAAGCCCGGACCGGAGATCCCTCCAGCCGGGCTTTGCGTTTCTTCCCTATTTCTTTTTCATCACAAGAGACTTTTTCTCTGAATACTTACTGTACGCTTTCTTTCCGTTTTTCTCCGCATATGCTCTGACCTTGACATAGATCTTTTTGCTGCCGAATTTGCTTTTAATCGTTTTCCTATCGACATTGCTGCCAGTCACGGTGACCTTCACTGCATTCTTCATATTGGAAGAAGCAGAATACTTTATAACATATCCCGACTCCCCGGAAACGTTCGTCCATACCGCCTTAAATCTGTACTTCCCATCCTTCAGGTTAACGAGTTTCTTCAGCTTCGGTACTGCGGGAGCTTTCAGCGTATCTTTCTTTTCTTTAACGATCACGCTGACCGTCTTTTTTGCACTTGTAACATTGCTGCTCGCCGCGCTGCTGATGACGACGCTGGCATTTCCGGCAGACAGTGCTTTTATCACACCGCTGGTGCTGACCGTTGCGACCTTGCTGTCTGACGATTTATATGTCAGTTTTCCGCCGATAGTCGAGGCGCCAAGCTCTGCCGTATTTCCCTCTTCCAGTGTATAAGTATCGGAGGGCGTCGTAACCTGACCCGTTCCTTTACTGATCTGGAATGTCTTTGATACTTTTCCGGCATAGTTTTTCTTTCCCTTTACGATCACGGTAGCCTTGCCGACATTCTTATTGTTTTTATAAGTCAGTGTGTAATCCGTGTTTACTTTCAGAGTCTTCTTCTTGTAGGTAACCTTCGGCGACTGGGTGATTGCAGCGCCGGTATAGACTTTGTCCTCTATCCCGGAAACCTCCGCGTCAGAAAGATCGTTGCCTGTGATCTTAAAGGACTTAAGAACATCGTTGGAGTAATCGCCTATGCCCCGAATGATGACACGGGCCGTCCCTTTCTTTATATTGTTCATGTAGAGGACCTGATAGTCTTCGCCCTCCTTCAGTGTCTTGTCGCCGTCTTTTACTGTAACATTCGGCTCCACTTTTTTCCCGGTGTAGAGCGCAGAGTCTGCCATGGTAACCTTGCAATTTTTCAGCGAAACAGTGCCAGAAAGGGTTTTCTCTTTTGCGTTGTTATAATACCAGAAATTGCGGTCGCACCGTCCGTCAATGCCGCTGACTCTGCCAGAGCTTGTGTGCTGCCAGAATTCAAATTCACCGCTGTAGGAGTTGTCACTGCTGTACTGAGCCAGCCAGAACCTGTACTGCCCGTTTCCGTTGATGCGTGTCATATCCATTTTATAGTTACTGTTAAAGCTGGGATCTACCAGGCCTCTGTAACTGTAGAACAAAGGCGTATAGCCATAGCCCTTAATCGCTTTCATAAAGGCGACGGCGTTGCTGGTGAACTGCTTTCTGGCAGCGGACTTGGACATGCTGTTGAATTTCTTCGTTGAACGGTATCCGGACGCGAACTCGTAATCCATAGCCACGGGCATGGTGATCATGCTCCGGTATTTCTTCAGCAGACTGTTTACATAGGCTGCTTCTTTCTTCGCTTCCGATTCCGTCGTCGCCTCCGACCAGTAGTAAATGCCTACATTCACACCTGCTTTATAAGCCCGCTCCACATTACGCTCAAAATAGCTGTCTTTGTTCTGTCGGAACCCATCATAGGACGTATAACCGCAGCGGATAAAAACATAATCCACGCCTGCCGCCTTGATCTGGTTCCACTCACTCTGCGTAATGTTATACTGCCAGTAGGATACATCCAGCCCATTAAAGATATGGTAATCGCTGGACCTGTACTTCGCCGGGTGTGTATATTTCACCCCGTTAATGGTCGAAGAAGTCAGAGCCCACCCCGGAACACTCATGGCGATAAGCAGGCAAAATGACAATGCGATAACGATCGGTATTCTTCCTTTTCTGAACGCAAATAACATACAATAACAACCTTTCCAGGACGATAAACATTGAAATTACAGCAAAATCGATATAAAACATTTTATCAATAATAAATTATTATGTCAACCAGTTCGGCAGAATCCTCTTTTACGATCATCGGATCCGCATCAATAATTTATACACGCTTTGTTCTAACGGCATCTTTATGGTTTACAATAATTAGCCGTTGGTAATCTACAATATTCTTTAATGATTCGTTTTCTCATCGCATGATTCAGCAGCTGTCCCAGCCCGCCGTCACCGAAATCACACATACAACTTGAAAAAAACACTAAATTATCGTATCATCATGTTATGTTATTAACGAGGTGAATTGAGGATGACCGGATATATTTTGCCCATTAAGCAGGAGCTTAAGGTAAGAGAATTTGAAACATATAATGCATATTACTGCGGGCTCTGCCGTGAAGTGGGTGAAACCTACGGACAGCTTACCCGCCTCTGGCTCAGCAATGACATGGCTTTTCTCGCCCTGTTTCTCGGAGCGCTGACCGGAGAAGACGATCATATACTGAAGAAGCACTGCATCATCCATCCCATAGGGAAGAAGCCCGTGGAAACGATCGAGCAGTCCATCCGATACGCTGCGGATATGATGGTCATACTGGGATATGAACAGTATCGCGATGACGTCAGAGATAACGAGCGTTCCGAACTCCAGGGCCGCCTTCTCCGGTATAAGCGGCGGTACCGCAGGGCTTATGAACTTCATCCCGACGTGGCCGATGAGGTGAACAGGAACTTCATGATGCTCTACCAGTATGAGGTCAAGGGACAATCTGATATTAAAGAAATGGCATCCTGCTTCGGCGGTGCGCTGGCTGCTGTTTTCTCCGGTTATAAACTGGATGATGAGACGAAGAGAATCGTCGGTGATTTCGCCCTGAATCTGGGCAAATGGCTTTATCTCATTGATATTATGGATGACTTTGAATCCGACCGCATGGAGCATCGTTTCAATCCCATGCTCGATATGGGCGTCAGGAATGTCAAACAGGCAAGGCAGATGATGGAACCTGCCATGTATTACTATCTGGATGAGATGTGCAAGGCCTATGATCTTCTGGAATTTAAAAAGAATAAAGATATTCTGGACAATGTAATATTCCTTGGGCTCCGTAAGCGGACAGAGGAAATTCTCAGCGGAAAGGAATCGGAAGATAATGACAAATGACCCTTACGAAATACTCGGCGTGAGCCGGAATGCCAGCCCGGCGGAAATAAAGGCAGCTTACCGGGAACTGGTGAAAAAATACCATCCGGATAAATATCAGGGCAACCCCCTCGCTGATCTCGCCGAGGAGAAGCTTCAGCAGATCAATGAGGCCTATGATGCTCTTATAAGAGACGGCGGCGCCTCATCCGGCAGTTCTTCCGCGTACCAGTCCGAGAGCAGCTACAACACTGGCAGCAGTGCAGATTACAGCCAGATCCGCATGGCAGTAGACCGAGGCGATCTGTACCAGGCAGAGCAGATGCTCATCAATATCGGCGTTCACGACGCGGAGTGGTATTTTCTGAGCGGTGTTGTCGCTTTTAAGAAGGGATATATCCAGGACGGCATACAGAACGTCCAGCAGGCGGTAAACATGGCTCCAGAGAACCAGGAGTACCGCTCGATCCTCTCTCAGATGAACAGCGCCGGGGGCATGTTCCGCAGCCGGTCCAACCAGCAGGGCTACGGTAATATGGATACTACCGCCGCAGATATGCTCCTCTGCTCTACCCTTCCATTTTGTTTCTGCTGCTGATAAATTATCATATCAACATAAAAGTCGGGTCAATCTCAGAAAACTGTAATTTCTTTCTGAGACTGACCCGTTTTTTATCATTTCTTTACCCGGAACCAGCAGGTATACATCGTATGGAATCCAAGACCCTCATACATGTTCTTCGCCGGCGTATTCCCGCTGACGCACTGGAGATATGCCTTGCTGCATCCCTTCTTCCGGGCTTCCAGAAGCAACGTGCTTACGATCGCCCGTCCAAAATGTTTCCGGCGGCAGCTGGGATCTACATAGATTGCATAGATGCCTGCATAATCCCGGTCCAGTATAGCAAGACCGCTGGCTGCCATGCGGCCGTCCACGTCGATCCTTGCCACGATCGTTTCCTTGGGAATGGCATGGTACATAGATGGAACGATACGCAGCAGCGTGGGATTGGTTGTCCCGTTCAGCCGGAAGAGTCCGTTGATCCAGTCCGTCGTCACCCGGTCCCTTAGCTGGACCACAACACCCCCGGGAAATCCAACGATGGAAGGCAGCCCGGAATTGCGGCTATAGAACTCATATTCCACATCCGTTGGCTCCCATGGATTAAAATCATCTTCCTCCAGAACCATGGTCTCGTTCTCATGCTCCACGCGATATCCCCTGTTTTTCAGCATCTCGTCAAATCCAGGGTCGAGAAGCGGACTGATCTTAAATATTACCGGTGTATGAAGGGCGCGGTATATCTGCTCACAGTATTCTATTTTTTCAGGAATTGGTATCCTGGAGTCCGCTACCTGCTCCACGCAGTTCGTTCGGTGAGTATAATTATGGGAAAAGCGCAGGAGCCATCCATCATAGAGCTCTACCTTGTGAGACGGCCATGCGTTAAGGGCCAGCTCCTCCAGTGCCCGAATCCGCTCCATTTCATCCTGAGAATGCTCTTCAGCTGCAGGTGCTTCTTCCATGTTCAATGTGCTGTCGTCCATATCTCTATCCCCCTTGTCCGGCTCCGCATATGCTTCCTGAGCCAGATCCTTCTTTCATGCGTCACTGCGCATGTCTATATTTGGTAATGAATATTTATTCATATCAAAGAATAGACCCAACACATTGAATTGTCAATATCCTAAAGTTTATTTTTAGACTTATTCTCTGCTCGACTTATATATCTTCCAGTATTTGCTGTAGAGATCATCGCCGTCGGGACCCAGATCCCTCAGCGCTTCGCATTTTGACAGGACCTCATCTGAGGGGAACAGCACAGGGTCATTCTGCAGTTCCTTCGGGAGCATCTTCCGCGCTGCGTCGTTTGGTGTGCTGTATGTCAGATACTCAAAGTTCTTATATGCCACATCCGCCCGGCACATATAGTCAATGAACTTCTCTGCGTTTTTCTTATGGAATGCATTATTGGGAATGACCCAATTGTCTACGAAGATCTCCGTCCCCTCTGAAGGGATGCAGAACGCCAGGTGTTTATTCAGATCCAGACTGTAGAGGTATTCTCCATTCCATACGACGCCCATCTCCGCAGAATTGCCGATCATCAGATCCCGGGCAGAGTCATTGGCATATTTATAAACAAGCGGCTTCTGCCGGATCAGGTGTTTCGCCGCTGCTGACAGTTCCTTTTCCTTCGTCGTGTTCAGGGAATAGCCCAGGGATTCCAGCGATGCCCCCAGGGTGTCCCTGAGGCTGTCCTGCATGACGATCTGGCCTTTGTTCTTCGGATCCCACAGATCCGACCACGACGTGGGAGAATTGCTGCCGAGCTTGTCTTTGTTATAAAGTATGCCCAGCGTACCCCACTGGTAAGGTACGGCATACCGGTTCCCCGGATCATAGGTTTCATCCGCGATCCGTAGATACCTTCTGCCGATATTCTTGTAGTTTCTCATGGACGATGTATCGATGGTCTGGAGGAGTCCCTCATTGATCATGCGCTCTGCCATATAATCCGACGCGCAGATCACGTCGTAAACGCCCGCCCGGTTCTTTATGACCGGATACATTTCTTCATTGGTATCGAAGGTATCCAGCACTACATGGATGCCCGTAGCCTTCTCAAAGTCCTTCGGGACCTTGGGATCCATGTAATCCCCGTAGCAGAAGACCCGGACTTCTTTCTCATTTTTATGGCCGCAGCCCGTCATAATGCAGGCGGCGCTGATAATCAGGACCGCTGCCAGCGCCAGCGTCAGTCCTCTTTT
Source organism: uncultured Eubacteriales bacterium (assembly GCA_900315125.1). GTDB lineage: Bacteria > Bacillota > Clostridia > Peptostreptococcales > Anaerovoracaceae > Aminicella. The sequence continues at coordinate 42,894 of OMXT01000076.1, read as the reverse complement.
AGCTCTGGGATACTTCATAGAAAAATTCATCCTCCTCTGCACTTCGGTCGGAAACGAAATTTACAGCAGTCAGTATGACGAGAGCAACGATGAAGATCACCGTTGACAGCGCGAAGAGCGTCGGTCGGATCCCGACTTTTACCTGGCTGTAAATAAGCGTAGAGATCGTGTTGATCCCGGCGCCCCGGGTGAAGTGGGTGACAACAAAGTCATCCACTGACATGGTGAACGCCAGCAGGAACCCTGCAGTGATGCCCGGCATCAGATCCGGCAGGACCACCTTACGGAACGCGTAGGATGGAGATGCTCCCAGATCCAGAGCTGCCTCATAATTGCTTTTCCCCATAGACCGAAACCGCGGCATGACAGACAGTATCACATAGGGGATACTAAATGTAATGTGAGCCAGAAGAACGGTTCCCCAGTTCAGGTAGAACCCGAACGCGATGAACGCAAGCATCAGCGAGATGCCGGTAACGATATCCGCATTCAGGAGTGGGATATTATTCAGTCCCAGCAGAACAGTCTGGGAATGCTTCTTCATGGACACGATGCCGATGCATGCCATGGTCCCGATCACCGTTGCGATAATGGAACTTACCAGCGCGATGGAAAATGTGTTCCAGATCGCAGAGAGCATGGCTACGTCGCTGAACATGTCCCTGTACCATTTCAGTGAGAATCCCGCCCACTTGAACATGGATTTACTCTCATTAAACGAGAATACCATCAGCGTGACGATGGGGAGATAAAGGAACAGTATGATGATGGTTACATAAACCGCTTTCAGTGTCTTCATATGAACGTCCCCTCCCCGCTCTTATCCAGCTTATTCAGAGCCATCATGCTGATGATGATAAATATCATCATGACCAGTGAAAGGCCGGAACCCAGGTTCCAGTTGGCGCTGGTCGTGAACTCCTGTTCAATAATATTTCCAATGAGGTAGATTTTCCCTCCGCCGAGTATATTGGATATTACAAATGTTGTCAGCGACGGTACGAAGACCATCGTTATACCGCTGGCGATCCCGGGAATGCACAGGGGCAGTATGACGCTGCGGAGAATCCTGCCGTAGCCGGCCCCCAGGTCATAGGCAGCTTCAATAACACTGTCGTCAATTTTCATCAATGCATTATATATTGGAAGTACCATAAACGGAAGGAAATCATAGACCATGCCCAGCACGATGGCTGCGGGCGTGTTGATAATATGGGGAAATGGCAGGTGGAGGAATGTCAGTGCCATATCAATGATCCCGCCCCTCTCCAAAATGACCTGCCATGCCATGGTGCGCAGCAGGAAATTCATCCACATTGGCAGGATAAAAATAAATACAATAAACCCCTTTCTGCCCATCCTGCTGCTTTTCAGGATCATGGCAAGGGGAAATGCAAGAAGCATGCAGATCACCGTACTGATCAGCGCCAGCCCCAGGGAAAGACCGAGAGCCTGGGCATGGACCGGTTCAAAGATCGCCAGAATGTTCTTCAGTGTGAACGCGCCGGTCCGGTCTGTGAAGCCGTAATACAGAATCATGCACAGCGGTATGATGGTTCCCGCAGCGATCCAGAAGATATAGGGGATCGCCATTGTTCTTTTAGACATCCTGCTCTATCGCCTCCTCTTCCTTGCTTCTGGGTTTATGCATGATCTGGATGTTCTCCGGGATCACATCCAGGCTGACTCTGGTACCCACCGGGTAGCTGACCGTATTCTGGACAAGCCACTCGTAACCGCCGGCCATGATCTCCATCTCATAATAGACGCCGATAAACACATTATGGGTCACTTCGCCAGTAAGACGTCCCTGTCCCGGTTTGCCGATGACCAGGTCCTCCGGCCGGATCACAACATCCACCGGTGTATTATGTCCAAAGCCCTCATCCACACAGGGGAAGACGGTATCGCAGATCCTGACCATGCGATCCTCAAGCATGACGCCGTCTATGATATTGCTGTCTCCGATAAAATCAGCGACGAATGCATTCTGCGGTTCATTATATATTTCTTCCGGGGTTCCCATCTGCTGGATATAGCCGCCGTTCATGACGACGACCTTATCACTCATCGTCAGCGCCTCTTCCTGATCATGGGTAACATAAATGAATGTGATACCCAGCTCGTTTTTCAGGCGGATCAGCTCATACTGCATCTCCTGGCGCAGCTTGAGGTCCAGCGCCCCCAGGGGTTCATCCAGAAGAAGGACCTTTGGCTCATTAACGATGGCTCTTGCCATGGCGACGCGCTGCTGCTGGCCGCCGGACAGGGACTCTATCCTCCGGTGCTGGAATCCCTCCAGGTTGACCTGTTTCAGCACGGCTGCCACCTTCTCCCGGATCACATTGTCGGAGCATCCCTTGATCCGAAGGCCGAATGCAACATTATCGCCCACATTCATGTGGGGGAACAGCGCGTATTTCTGAAAAACCGTATTGATCTGCCGCTTGTTCGGAGGTACATCGGTAATATCGCTGCCCTCAAAAAAAACTCTGCCGCTGTCCGGCATCTCAAACCCGCCGACGATCCTGAGCGTCGTGGTCTTGCCGCAGCCGGACGGGCCCAGCAGAGTAATAAATTCATTCTCGTTCACAGTGAGGCTGAAGCGGTCCAGGACCTGATTATCTTCAAAGGCCTTGCTGATCTCCCGAAGTTCGATGAGTGGTTTCTTCATGCCTGCCTCCTCTCGGTATAGTATTATAATAATACTTGATAGGAGGTGCATTTGTCAATCGTATACAAAGGCTTACTTCTGCATGCAGACGGCAGCCGGGATAAATATTCCGGTGTCAGACAGCCTGCCGATCCGTCTTGTCCCGAAGCTGCTGGAATTCCCGCAGTTTCTGCTTTTCTGCCTCTGTAAGGTCAGCGGGGACCTGGACCTCTATGGTAATATACTGGTCACCGCAGTTATTGCTGTCCTTCATGGAACGGATACCCATACCCCGCAGACGGATCTTTCTGCCCGCCTGTGTACCCTCAGGAATATGCACGGAAACATTTTTTCCGTATACAGTCCTTACGGTCACATTGCCGCCAAGGGCCGCTGTAACAAAGGGTACTTTGCAGACGGTATAGACATCCAGTCCTTTTCTCTCAACTCCGTTTTTCGGGCGGATCCGGACTTTGATATAGAGATCCCCCCTCGTTCCGTCTGAACGTGTCCTTCCCTTGCCCTTCAGCCGGATCTTACCGCCGTCGTCAATGCCTGCCGGAACATGGACCTTCAGAGACTGGCGGCCGTTCTGACCCTGTAGCCGCAGTATCGTATCACAGCCCTTCAGCGCCTGATCCCAGTCTATACTTATATCCGCGTTCAGGTCTGCAGCATGAGGATCCTCCCGTCTCTCTGAATATCCGCGGGAACCGCTGCCGCCGCCAAAACTGCTGAAATCACTGAACCCATCGCCGCCGAAGTTTGTTCCCGTACCGCCGAATCCGCCGGTGCTCCCGCCGAAGCCTGCGCCGCCGAACATCTGACGGAGGATATCCTGGATCCTGGGGTCATCCGAATCCATATGGACCGTATGGGCTCCGTTTCCGCCTCCGAACCCGCCGAATCCGGAGCCTCCTGTACTGTTCCAGTGGAAACCGCCGCTGCCGGCTTGCTGACTGTACTGTTTCCATGCCGAAGGATCGCCGCCGGATTCAAAGGGCGCCATTCCAAACTGGTCGTAGAGTTTCCGCTTCTCCGGATCTTTCAATATATCATATGCTTCATTGACTTCCTTGAATTTCTTTTCCGCCTGCTCCCTGTTATTCGGATTCCTGTCCGGATGATATTCCTTAGCCAGTTTACGATATGCCTTCTTGATCGTCCTGTCGTCTGCAGTTCTGCTGACGCCCAGCATCCCATAGAGATCTTTTCCTGCCATACGACATCACCTCCTCGTCATACATGTCGCGAAGCAGCTGTTTATTTCTCATTCTTGATGAAGTTCCCTCACTCGGGATCTCCCGTATTTCTTATACCCGGAATTAGCACTCGTAAACCAAGAGTGCTAATTCCGGCATGCTAAAAACATTCCGGCACTGAACAGCGCTGTGATCAAATAAAACAGGCCTGCCCGGCATATTTCCGAAACAGGCGCTGAAGAATATAAAATAGTTTGTTCGATCTTTATTAACTGAAAAACTCCTTCATTTTCTGCGCGAAGCTGCTCTTTTTCTTATAGCAGTCGTGGTCCAACTTTTCGCCCATTTCGCGAATCGCCTTCTTCTGGGAATTATTCAGCTTGGTAGGCACTTCCAGATTGACCTTGACGTACAGGTCGCCGCTGCGGCCGCCCCGAACGTTGGGCATGCCCTTTCCCTTCAGGCGGAATACTGTACCGGGCTGAGTCCCCGATGGCATAGGGTATGACACCTTGCCGTCCATGGTGGGAACTGTGATCTCATCACCCAGTGCTGCCTGGGTGAATGTTACAGGGATCTCAATATACAGATTGTCCCTCTCACGCTTGAACAGGTCGTGGGGCTTGACTGCGATAACTACATAGAAATCGCCGTTTGGTCCGCCGTTTTCGCCCGGATCGCCCTGTCCGCGAATAGGAATAACACTGTCATTATCCACACCGGCAGGGATCTTCACCTGGATCTCTATGGTCTTCTTCACCTTTCCGCTGCCCTTGCAGGTCGGACAGGGTGTTTCTATGATCGTTCCCCTGCCGCCGCATTCCGGACAGGGACCTGTGCTCTGGAAGCGTCCCAGAGGCGTGTTCTGTACCGTAGTCACACTGCCGGTGCCATGGCATCTGGAACATGTCTTCCGGGATGTTCCCGGCGCGGTCCCCTCACCCTTGCAGTCGGGGCACTGGACGTATTTCGTCACCTTGATGGTCTTTTCCGTGCCCGCGAAGGCTTCGTCAAAGGTAATCGTGACGGTCTTCTGAAGATCTCTGCCTTTCCTCGGCTGGTTCCTGCTGGCAGCTCCGCCGCCAAACCCGCCGAATCCGCCTCCGAACATATCTCCAAATGCACTGAAGATATCGTCAAAACCGCCGCCGAATCCGCCGCCGAATCCGCCGGCTCCAGCTCCCCCGAAGCCTGCATTGGGATCTACGCCCGCAAAGCCGAAGCGGTCATATTTATTTTTCTTATCAGGGTCTGACAGAACGCTGTACGCCTCGTTGACTTCCTTAAATTTTTCTTCTGCTTCCTTATCCCCGGGATTACGGTCCGGATGATACTTCAGGGCCATCTTTCGGAACGCTTTCTTTATCTCTTCCTCACTGGCACCCTTCTGCAGACCGAGGACCTCGTAATAATCTCTTTTCTCTGCCATACCTTACTCCTGTATGTCTTCTGTTTATTCAAAAGCATTGGCAAAAGCCGGTGATCCCGCCGGCTTCTGCCAATTTATTTCTCAAGTATATTCTGTTATCCCAGCTTATATCGACTCAGCTATTATACTCTTTCTTATTTATCGTCGTCAACTACTGTATAATCCGCATCGACGACATTATCGTCATTTCCGGCAGGACCGCTCTGACCGGCAGTCTGTCCTGCGGCTGCTCCCATGTCAGGGCCTGCTCCCGCTGCTCCGGCTGCTCCCTGCGCCTGCTGGTACAGCTTGGTGGATACGGCGTGGAACTTCTCTGTCAGAGCATCCGTCTTCGCCTTGATGTCATCCGGATTATTTGCTTCCAGTGCCTTCTGCAGGTCTGCCTTGGCATTCTCGAGATCTGTCTTCTCTGAATCAGAGATCTTGCCTTCCAGTTCTTTCAGCGCCTTCTCTGTCTCATAGACGAGGGACTCTGCCTTGTTGCGGTTCTCGATGGACTCCTGTCTCTTCTTGTCTTCTGCCGCATACTGCTCCGCTTCCTTTACCTTCTGATTGATCTCGTCTTCTGACAGGTTCGTTGAAGATGTGATGGTGATTGCCTGCTGCTTGCCGGTTCCCAGATCCTTGGCGCTTACATTGACGATACCGTTCGCGTCGATGTCGAATGTTACCTCGATCTGCGGAATTCCGCGGGGAGCCGGTGCGATGCCAGTCAGCTGGAATCTGCCCAGTGTGATATTATCTGCTGCCATCGGGCGTTCACCCTGCATGACGTGAATGTCTACTGCTGTCTGATTGTCTGCAGCCGTTGAGAAGATCTGGCTCTTCTTCGTCGGGATGGTCGTGTTTCTCTCGATCAGCTTGGTTGCCACGCCGCCCAGTGTTTCAATAGACAGTGAAAGGGGTGTAACATCCAGCAGAAGTACATCGTTTACTTCTCCGGTAAGAACGCCGGCCTGAATGGATGCGCCTACAGCAACGCACTCGTCCGGGTTGATTCCCTTAAAGGGCTCTTTGCCTGTGACTCTCTTTACTGCATCCTGTACCGCAGGGATTCTTGTGGATCCGCCAACCAGGATAACCTTGGAGATGTCGCTGTTAGAAACGCCTGCATCCGCCATAGCCTTTCTCATGGGCTCGATGGTTCTGTCTACGAGATCCGATGTGAGCTGGTCAAACTTGGCTCTCGTCAGATCCATGTTCAGATGCAGCGGGCCTGCGTCTGTCACAGTAATGAAAGGCAGATTGATATTGGTGGACTGAGCGCTGGAAAGTTCCTTCTTGGCTTTCTCTGCAGCTTCCTTCAGTCTCTGCATAGCCATCTTGTCGCTTCTCAGGTCAACGCCGTTTTCCTTTGCAAAGGAATCCGCCATGAAGTTCATCAGCTTGTTATCGAAGTCATCGCCGCCCAGATGGGTGTCGCCATTGGTAGCCAGAACCTCAAACACGCCGTCGCCCAGTTCCAGGATGGATACATCGAATGTACCTCCGCCCAGGTCATAGACCAGGATCTTATGAGATCCTTCTTCCTTGTCAAGACCGTAAGCAAGGGATGCTGCTGTCGGCTCATTGATGATTCTCTTAACATCGAGGCCCGCGATCTTGCCTGCGTCCTTGGTTGCCTGCTTCTGCGCATCGGAGAAGTACGCCGGTACGGTGATTACTGCCTCGGTGACCTTCTCTCCCAGATAGCTCTCCGCATCCTTTTTCAGCTTGGCAAGGATCATCGCTGCGATATCCTGAGGTGTGTACTTCTTCCCGTCGATCTCTACGGTATAATCCTCACCCATATGTCTCTTGATCGATGTGATCGTTCTTTCCGGGTTTGTCACTGCCTGTCTCTTGGCAGTCTCTCCAACGAGTCTCTCGCCGTTCTTCGCGAATCCGACGACGGACGGCGTGGTTCTGTTTCCTTCTGCATTCGTGATGACCGTAGGCTCTCCGCCTTCCAGTACAGCAACGCAGCTGTTTGTTGTTCCTAAATCTATACCTATTACTTTAGCCATTACTCTTCTCCTCCATTTATTAATTGTTGACCTTGACCATTGACGGCCGGATCACTTTATTGTTCAGTTTATACCCCTTCTGCATGACGCCGGTGACCTTGCCGCTCTCATAATCGGCATTGTCCTCTGTCATGACCGCGTTGTGGAAGTTGGGATCAAAATCCTCTCCCAGCGCCTTGATTTCTTCCAGGCCGGACTTCTCAAGAACATCAGACAGCTGTTTGAAGATCATCTCCATACCTTCCACGTATGCCTTGTCTTCACATTCATGCTGCAATGCTCTTTCGAAATTATCCAGTACCTCCAGAAGCTGTGTTACGATCTTCTCGTTTGCATATGCATAGATATCGCTCTTTTCCTTCTCCGTTCTGCGCCGGTAATTCTGGAAATCCGCCATCAGCCGCATATACTTGGCATTCATCGCCTCATCTTCCCCGGCCTTCTCCGGCGTTTCCTTTCCGTCCGGTTCCGCATTTTCTTTATCACTTTCCCGTTCGGCTTCCTCCTGATCCTCCGGCTCAGGCTCCGCACCGGCTACCGGGATCTCATCATCTTCCGGTTCCGCCGCTGCCGTCTGTTCCTCCTTCAGTTCTTCCTCCTGAATGTTCTTCTCATTATCCATCATCGTCGTCATCCTCACCGCCTTCTGCGCCCTCTAACTGAAATGTATGATTCAGATTGTCTGTCAGATACTGTACGATCGACGTGATCTCTCCGTACCGCATCCTGGTCGGTCCTATTACACCGATCTTGCCGACAAGCTGTCCATCCACATGATATGTAGCTGTGATCAGCGAGCAGTCATTCAGATTCTCATCCTCATTCTCCTCACCGATCGTGACCGTCATGCCGTCTCCCCTGTCCATCAGGTTCCTGGCAAATTCCTCCCTCTTGTCAAAAAGAGAGATGAAATTCCTTGCCCGGCTCAGGTCTGTATACTCCGGAATATCGAATATGTTGCTCAGTCCGTCCAGATACAGATGAACATTCAGCATATCCGAAAGAGTTCTCATAAAATTCGGCATGATGCTCTCTGTCAGCCGGTTCATCGCCGCCAGATCACTTCTGAAGTCATCAATGATATCCTCAGTCATAGCCTCAGAAATCGTCTTGCCGCGATAATTGTAGGTAATATTTTTAGCAAGTATGTTAAGAGCCTCTGCAGTATACGGAACTCTCAGCCGCAGCGTGGTGTTGCTCACCTTGCCGCTTTCCGCTACGATCATAAGAACGACGGTCCGTTCATCTACAGGGAGCAGATTGACAAACTTGACTCTGTCTTCGCTGTTCTTCGGCGTGACGACGAAGGATGCGAGATTGGTTATCTCCGACAGCAGTTCCGCCGCCCGCTTCATCGTCTTGTCAAACTCATCAATATCCGCCTTAAGCGTTCGATTGATGAAATCCTTAGCCTCCGGGGAAATCTCATAATCCCCCATCATATTATTTACATAAAGCCGATACGCCTTATCCGACGGCACTCTTCCGGCGGAAGTATGCGGATGTGTCAGATAACCCATCTCCTCCAGATCACTCATCTCGTTGCGGATCGTCGCAGGGCTCACTGCCATATCCAGCTGCTTGGAAAGTGTCCGTGAACCGACAGGCTCGGCTGTCCTTACATAGTCATTGATTATGGCCTGCAGGATCTTTAATTTTCTCTCTGTCAATTCCATCGCTTTCTCCTTGTTAGCACTCATATCGTTCGAGTGCTAAACTCTATATATAATGTACTACCTGACACGGGTAATGTCAACAGTATTTTCTATCGGTTTGATGAATTATTCGTGGAAGTTCTGCGAAGCGCGGGATTTCAACTGATTGTTATATACACAGCTAAGGGGCCGGTTAATCACCAGCCCCTTCCTTTTTCTGATACAACAAAGTCTACTTTACCGCTTTTTCCCAGTCAAGTGTACGCCGGACCGCTTCTCGCCAGCCTTTCAGTTTAGACTTCCGTTCCTCCGCATCCATTATTGAATGGAATACCCGGTCTCTCTGCCAGTTCGCCGTGATATCGTCAAGGTTCTTCCAGTACCCAGTGGCAAGCCCGGCGAAGTAAGCCGCTCCCAGAGACGTGGTTTCTATACACTTCGGACGTTCCACATCACAATCCAGAATATCTGCCTGGAACTGCATCAGATAGTTGTTGGCAGAGGCGCCGCCGTCCACTTTCAGCACGGACAGATCCCTTCCCAGGTCCCGGCTCATGGAACTGAGCAGGTCATAACACTGATAAGCCATGGAATCCAGTGTTGCCCGGGCGATATGGTTCTTTCCAGCGCCCCGGGTAAGCCCGAATATCGTTCCTCTGGCATAGGGATCCCAGTAAGGCGCCCCCAGGCCCGTAAAAGCCGGTACAACGTAAACGCCCGCTGTGTCAGGGACAGCCAATGCCATACGCTCCGATTCCGCCGCATCATTCATGAGATCCAGCTCATCCCTGAGCCACTGGACAGCGGCGCCGCACACAAAGACCGAACCTTCCAGGGCGTAATTCACTTGGCCGTCCAATCCCCATGCGATCGTCGTCAGAAGACCGTTGCGGGAGGAGACCGGCCGTTCCCCTGTATTCATCAGCAGAAAATTTCCGGTACCAAATGTACTTTTTGCGTCGCCTTCATGGAAACAGGCCTGTCCGAACAGGGCGCTCTGCTGATCGCCTGCGGCGCCGGCGATGACGATGGAACCGCCGAACAGTTCAGGAACCGTCTCACCGTAGACCTGGCTGCTGGGGACAGGGTCCGGGAGCATGCTCCGGGGTATATCCAGCACGTCCAGGATATGGTCATCCCACCGCAGTGTGTGTATATTGAACATCATTGTGCGGGAGGCGTTGGAATAATCGGTAACGTGGACCTTTCCTCCGGTCATCTTCCAGATGAGCCACGTTTCTACCGTCCCAAAGAGCAGTTCTCCTGCCTCCGCCCGTTCGCGGGCATGGGGAACATTTTCCAGGATCCAGTGAAGCTTGGTCGCGCTGAAGTACGGGTCGAGGAGCAGGCCGGTCCGGGCTTTGATCTCGTCCATAAACCCTGTGACCTTTGTCAGCCCGTCGCAGTATTCCGCCGTTCTGCGGCACTGCCATACGATGGCTCTGCAGATCGGCTCCCCGGTGTTCCGATCCCATACGACCGTTGTCTCCCTCTGGTTCGTGATGCCGATTGCCTCAATATTCCCATAAGTGAGCCCCGCAGAGAGCATTGCCTCATGGGCGACCGTCATCTGCGTCGTCCAGATTTCTTCCGCGTCGTGCTCCACCCATCCTTCTTTTGGGAAATACTGATGGAATTCCATCTGCGCCGCGCTGATCTGATTGCCCTCTCTGTCATAAATAATACACCGGGAGCTTGTGGTCCCCTGGTCCAGGGCCATAACATACTTCTTCATAAAATTCTCCTGCAACTAACCTACACGAACATCGCCATAATGGCATTAGAGATGTCGATTCCCTCTTCCGACAGTCTCAGATTATCTCCTTCTTCTATCAGCTGGCCCCGCTGGAAGAACTCTTCCAGATGGGGCATTCTATCGCCGTATACATCCCAGAACTCCCTGCCAAACCTGCGGGCAAACTCCGACTTTCTGATGCCCCCGGCCTTCCGAAGGCCTGTGAATACAAACTCGCCTGTATTGTCCTCCATATCATTTACATGGTATTCTTCCCTGGGCTTCTCCGTAAATCGAACCCCTTCAATAAAGGAACTGGCGCTGTCCCCGATGCCCAGATAATCATCAAAGGACCAGTACTTCAGGTTATGACGGCACTCCTTCCCGGGAAGGCAGGCATTGGAGATCTCGTAATGTTCATACCCTCTCTGTTTCAGCGTGCGGGCAGCCCAGTGATACATCTCCCGATCCAGCTCATCCGGTACAGGAATCAGGGTTCCCTCTATATACTGATCGTAAAACGGTGTGTCCTCCTCGATCTGAAGGCTGTAAAAAGACATGTGATCCGGCGCAAGGCTGAGGACCTGTTCCACCGTCTCTTTCCACTGATCCATCGTCTGACCCGGAACAGCAAACATAAGGTCGACGTTGATATTGTCGAAACCGATTCTCCGCGCCAGGCGATAGGTATCCAGAAACTCCGACGCGCTGTGGGCTCTTCCCAGTCTCTGCAGTATCCCGTCGTCCAGAGACTGAGCCCCGATAGAAAGCCGGTTGATCCCCGCATCCCGGTACCGCTTCAGTTTCCGTGCGTCAAGGGTCGCAGGGTTGCATTCCACGGTGATCTCCGCATCGGAACTTACAGCGAAATTTTCGCGGACCGCTCCGAGTATCGCTTCCATCGCTTCCGCAGACAGTATCGACGGGGTGCCTCCGCCAACAAAGACCGTGTCCACCGTATATTTCCTGCGCAGCTCTGCCCCCCGTTCCCTGATCTGGCCGATCAGCCACTGGACGTATTGATTTTCGGCATGCCGCGTTCCGTCTTCATCCCCAAAAGCATTCAGACCCTGTGAATAGAAACCGCAGTAATTACACCTTCTGAGACAAAATGGGATATGAATGTAAATTCCAAGATCTTTCATGATTACTTATTATCATCATACTTCAGTACAGCCGTAAAAGCCTCCTGGGGCACTTCCACCTTGCCGAACTGACGCATCCTCTTCTTTCCTTCCTTCTGCTTCTCCAGGAGCTTCTTCTTCCGGGAAATATCGCCGCCGTAGCACTTGGCAATAACGTCCTTCCTGTACGCCTTGACCGTTTCCCTGGCTATGACTTTCTGACCGATCGCCGCCTGGATGGGAACCTCAAACTGATGCATCGGGATGATCTCCTTCAGTTTTTCGCAGACAAACCGTCCTCTTGCATAAGCCTCGGATTCATGTACGATCATAGAGAACGCGTCGACGATCTCCTTGTTCAGCAGTACATCCAGTTTGACGAGGTTGGACTTCTCATAACGGATGAATTCATAGTCCAGGGAACCATAACCCCTTGTCTTGGATTTCAGCGCGTCAAAGAAATCATAAATAACTTCATTGAGGGGCATCTCATAGTGGAGATCCACCCGCTCCGTTGTAATATAATCCATGCTGAGCATCCTGCCCCGCCTCTTCTGGCACAGTTCCATGATAGCGCCTACATAATCCTTGGGGATCATGATATCCGCCCGGACAATCGGTTCCTCTATGTGGTCGATCTCCGACGGATCCGGCAGGTTCGTCGGATTCTGTATCATTTTCTCTGTACCATCGGTAAGTATGACTTTATATACAACGCTGGGCGACGTAGTCACCACCGACAGATTAAATTCTCGTTCCAGCCGCTCCACGATGATCTCCATGTGCAGAAGGCCGAGAAAACCGCAGCGGAAACCGAAACCCAGGGCCTGAGACGTCTCCGGTTCAAAAAGAAATGCCGCGTCGTTCACCTGCAGCTTTTCCAGCGCATCCTGCACCGGCTCGTACTTCTCGCCCTCCGCCGGGTAAATGCCGCAGTATACCATGGACTGGACCTTCTTGTAGCCGGGCAGCGCCTCATCTGCGGGGTCGCTGTCAAGTGTCACTGTATCGCCGACCCGGGCGTCCCTGACCTGTTTGATGCTTGCGCAGATATATCCAACGTCTCCTGCCCGGAGCCACTTAACGGGCACGTGGCCCGGCGCCATGACTCCGACCTCCGTCACCTCATACTTCTTGCTGGTGTTCATCAGGCGGATCATATCGCCCACCTTCACCTGGCCGTCGAAGATCCTTACATATATAACGACGCCCTTGTAATTATCGTAGACAGAGTCAAAAATCAGTGCTTTCAGTCTCCCGTTCTCATCCCCGGAAGGCGCCGGGATCTTCTCCACGACCGCCTCAAGCAGATCTTCTATCCCCGTTCCCTCCTTGGCAGAGACAAGGGGCGCGTCCTCGCAGTCCAGACCGATCATATCCTCGATCTCCTGCTTCGTTTCCTCCGGGCGGGCGCTGGCCAGATCCATCTTATTCAGACAGGGCAGGATCTCAAGATCCTCATCCATAGCCAGGTAAACGTTGCCCATGGTCTGCGCTTCTACTCCCTGGGTGGCATCTACCACCAGCACCGCTCCTTCGCATGCCGCAAGACTGCGGGAAACCTCATAGGTAAAATCCACATGCCCCGGAGTATCGATGAGGTTGAAAATATATTCATTGCCATCCTTGGCATGGTATACGAGGCGGGTCGTCTGCAGCTTGATCGTGATTCCCCGCTCCCTTTCCAGATCCATGTTGTCCAAGAACTGCTCCTTCATGTCCCTGTGAGCTACAAGTCCGGTGTTCTCAATGATCCGGTCCGCCAGCGTCGATTTTCCGTGGTCGATGTGGGCGATGATGCTGAAGTTTCTTATATATTTCTGATAATCCATATTTCTTTTTCCTTCTGACAAAGTCCGGTTCGGCCGGGAATCCGCATTCACCGGCGCCGTCTGCTGTTCCTTCCTATTGTATCATAAATTGTGCAAAGAAAAAACGATGGGAGACACAATCCATCGTTTTCATTGCTCATAGCATGTGTATTTAGCTTATACACTGGTGGGGACGGGTGAGACTTATTTTGCAGCAGAGGCTGCGTTCAGTTTCTTAGTTATCTGAGATACCTTGTGGCTGGCTGCCTGCTTGGAAATGGTATGCTTCGCTGCTGCCTGTTTCAGCTTCTTCTCAGCGAGCGTCCTCTTCTCGGCTGCTGCTTCCAGATCTCCTGCAGCAATCGTCTGATCGTAATCCTTGAGAATAGCCTTGAGATTCTCTTTGATTCGTCTGTTCTGTGCTGTCTTCTTGTCGATAACCTTGATTCTTTTCTTTGCGGATTTAATATTTGCCATAATTTTCACCCCACTATCTAATTCAGCATTAGTTCATTTAAATTCGCTCTTTGAAGTATACTAAATTACGTTACCCAACGCAAGCACTTTTTCAATAAAAGATGATATTAAAACACAATCTTTCGTGTATTCTGCGGTTTTCCTTCTGCCGCCCCTGCTCAGCGCCTGACCTGCGGCGTTTCGACTATTGCCATGGAGTAAATAATGCCGAAATTCGGATTCTTCTTATGCCGGTCAAAGTACGCTTTGATCCGGTCCGCAATTTTGCCTGAGTCAGCTTCTGATACCTGAACAAGGAGGACGGCAAACTGCGTAGGGCCGGACCGGGAGAAAATATCACTCTGCCTCAGCGTAAAGGCCAGGGCATTCTCCAGGACCTTCATATTTTCCTCTTTCTCTTTTCTCGTGGCGCGAACGCCCCTGCGTACCCCCAGAGAATAAAGACAGATCCGCGCATTCTGGAAATACCGTCCCATCTGCCTTGCGATCAGATGATAGATCTGCTTAAACTCCCCGTACTCCACATAAAAGCTGGAAACATAATCCATTTTTTCATCCAGATCCTCTGCCAGTTCATCGAGAGACATGTTCCGGTTCAGCCGTGCCTTCATCATTTCCCTGTATGCAGATTCGAATTGCATTCCGGCATCTGTGCCCCGCTCCTTCTGGAGTATGTCCTTTACCCTGTCATACATCCTGGAAGCTGACTCATAATCTTCCATAGCGGCATAGGCTGTGATGAGGTAGTAATAATAAGATGCTTCCGAAGGCTGCTTTCTCAGCGCCTCATTACAGAGATTCACGATACCCTGATAATCTTCCTTTTCACTGAGGATCTCCTGGATACCCGCCACAGCGCCGCGGTAATAATTCATCGCACGCTGCCGGGCGGCAGAAAGTTCCCCATTCTCCCGGGAAAGGACAACGGGATCCCCCTTATATACGTCGATCGCCCTGCGAAGGATGTCGAGACGTTCATCCTGACTCCGTCCGAACTCCTCCGCGCTGCGGACCAGCTTCTCAAATTCAAAGAGATCTACAAAAAATTCCGTGCTGCTGTTAAACTTGTATGCGCCGTGAATATTGCGTATCAGCTCTTTCCCGGGCACCGCGCCCAGGCTGTCTATTTCCTTTCTGAGCTTGAACACCAGCACTTTCAGGGAATTCTGCGGATCCGCCACATTTTTCCCATCCCACAGGAGATGTATCAGTTCCTCCTGGGGTACCGCCCTGTCCCTGTTCATCAGAAGATAGCCGAACAGCAGCCACATCTTTCGCGCATTGCCCCCGGACTGGTTTGGTCCGATCGACCGCTCTCCGCAGCTGATGCGGTATGTGCCAAGCAGGTTTATTTCCAGCTTATCCAATTGATCATACCCCCCGGCCTGCAGCCGCCAGCGACTTCAGCGCGTTTCTGGCCGCAGCATTGTCTCCGATAAACGGGACACGTCCGTCGGCGTAATACATGTAAGACTCATCGCCCTTGCCCAGGATCAGCACCAGGTCTCCCTTCTGCGCTGTGCGTATCGCAGCGTTTATCGCCTCAATGCGGTCCAGGATCAGTTCCGCTTCGCATCCGCTTTCTCTTACACCGCCGCAGATTACCTTTCCGATCTCTTCAGCGCTCTCTGTGCGGGGATCTTCTTCTGTAACAAAGACTTTTCTGCAGTGTTTCCCGGCGATTTTGCCAAGGACACTTCTTTTGGCGGCGTCTCTCTGACCCGCGCTGCCGAAAACAGCATAAATATTTCCGCCGTCTTTCGTCATGGCATCGGCATATTCAAATATTTTATCAAAGCCATCCGGTGTATGGGCGTAGTCAACGATAACGCTGAAATCCTGTCCTTCATCGATGATCTCCATGCGGCCGTCCACCTGAGGGATCGATCCGAGCAGCGGGATCATCTGCTCCAGGGGCATGCCCATCTCAGACATGGCAGCCACAGCGCCCAGCAGATTATAGACATTATAAAGAGCAACAAGATTCGTGTGCACCGGGTATTTAATGCCTTTGTTTACAAGGACAAAGTCTGTGCCGTTCGGCGTAAGACGAACATCCTGCGCCATATAATCCGCTTCGCCCAGTACTCCTGTACCATATGTCACATATCTGCAGGCGGTACATTCCTCCAGACCCTCTATGCTCGCTGCGTCATCCCTGTTCAGGACCGCCACACCCGACTTCTTTATATGCCGGAACAGCAGTTTCTTGGCCTCGAAGTAATTCTCCATGGTCTTATGATAATCGAGATGGTCATAGGTCAGATTTGTGAATATGGCGCAGTCAAAATCTACGGTGTCCACTCTTCCTTCTACAAGACCGTGGGAACTGACTTCCATTGCCGCAGCCTCCATGCCGTGCTCATACATCTCCCTGAGGTCACTGTGTACTTCCACCTGGTTGGGCGTAGTAAGTGAAGGGACCCTGCTGTATGTTCCATATCTGACAGCGATCGTTCCCATATATCCGCAGGGCTTATAGTGAGAGTACACGGCGCTGATAATGCTGGACGTGGTAGACTTGCCGTTTGTCCCCGTGACCCCGAACATGGTCATCTTATGACTGGGCGACCCGTTAAAAAGATCGCAGACCCTGTTCAGTTCCTTCTCCGTGTCATCCACTTTTATATAGCATACGCCTTCCCTTGTCGGGATATCCTCACTGTAAACCACTGCAGCCGCGCCGGCTTCCGCCGCCTTGTCCGCATACTGGTGTCCGTCTGTCCTTCTTCCCTTCAGGCAGAAAAAAGCATTGCCCGGTTCTACTTTTCTCGAATCCATGGCGAGACCGGTGATCTCTGTATCCGGCTGCCCTGGAAATAATTCCGATAATAACATAGTGCTTCCTCCTTATCCCTGGCTGATCACTTAGCCATTAAAGCAGAGTTATTATACCATTCACTACCAGTTAATTCTATTCTTTTTCGTAACTATTCCGATAACTCATCAAAAAAGGCAGAATTCCGACCAATTTGGTCGGAATCCTGCCTCGTAAGATAACTGATATTTAATTAAAGCTCGTTTCCCGGGAATTTAGGGATCGCATCGAAACCAGCCTGCAGATCCTCGTCTGTGGGGACATAGTCTGTCATCGTCTTGTCGTTGAACTGCTGGTATGCTGTCATGTCGAAATATCCTGTTCCAGTCAGGCCGAAGAGGATGGTCTTCTCCTCGCCGGTTTCCTTGCACTTCAGCGCCTCATCTACAGCTGCCTTGATAGCATGGCTGCTCTCAGGCGCCGGAAGGATTCCTTCACATCTGGCAAATTTCTCCGCTGCCTCAAATACCTGTGTCTGCTCATAGGATCTCGCCTTGATGATTCCCTGGTCATGGAGTTCGGATACAATAGGGCTCATTCCGTGATATCTCAGGCCGCCCGCATGGTTCGGCGAAGGAATGAACTGGCTGCCCAGTGTATACATCTTAGCCAGCGGACAAACCTCTCCAGTGTCGCAGAAATCATAGAGATACTTTCCTCTCGTAAGGCTCGGACAGGAAGCCGGCTCTACAGCGATGATCTCGTAGTTCTTTTCACCCCGAAGCATTTCACCGGCAAAGGGTGATACAAGTCCGCCCAGGTTCGATCCGCCGCCGGCGCAGCCGATAATGATATCCGGATCGATTCCGTATTTATCCATAGCCGCTCTCGTCTCCAGACCGATGATGGACTGATGGAGAACGACCTGATTCAGTACGCTGCCCAGAACATAACGATAGCCTTCGTTTGTTGTCGCGACTTCTACTGCCTCGGAGATCGCGCATCCCAGGGATCCTGTGGTTCCCGGATGCTCCGCATTGATCTTCTTTCCGATTTCTGTTTCCATGGACGGGGACGGTGTTACCGACGCTCCGTAGGTCCTCATCACCTCGCGGCGGAATGGCTTCTGCTCATAAGAAACCTTTACCATATAGACCTTGCAGTCCAGTCCGAAGTATGCGCATGCCATGGAAAGTGCTGTGCCCCACTGGCCTGCTCCTGTTTCTGTGGTCACGCCCTTCAGCCCCTGCTTCTTTGCATAATACGCCTGGGCAATGGCAGAGTTCAGTTTGTGGCTTCCGCTTGTGTTATTACCCTCGAACTTATAGTAAATCTTAGCGGGCGTCTGCAGCTTCTCCTCAAGACAGTAAGCGCGGACAAGGGGAGACGGACGGTACATCTTATAGAAATCCTGGATTTCCTGGGGGATATCGATATATGCATCTGTGTTATTCAGTTCCTGATCGATCAGATCATCGCAGAATACCGGACGAAGATCATCCTTGGTCACCGGCTGATGTGTCGCCGGATTGAGGAGCGGCGCCGGTTTCTTCTTCATATCCGCTCTGACGTTATAATACTGTGTAGGGATCTCATTCTCGCTGAGGTAAATCTTATAAGGGATCTTTTTTTCTTCTGCTGACATTTTCTTCTCCTTTCAACATCGTATGTCGGACGAGGAGTATAAAAAAACTCCTGTCCCTTTAATATCTGCTGGGACAAGAGTTATATTCTTCTCTTGCGGTGCCACCCGGCTTGACGCTTGCGCGCCCGCTCTGCGCATACTGACATATGCCCGTTTTGGTAACGAAGTTTGCTCTCCGTCTCGCCTAATCGGAAAATCTGATGATGTATCCTTTCGGTCTGCCCTCAGAAGTCCATTCAGCTTCAGCCTTACATGCTGCCATTCCACCGCCGGCAGCTCTCTGGTATGCAGTCTCTGCAGCCTACTTACACTTCCTCACAGGTTTGTGTGGTTTATTAACTTGCCTTAATACTATCACTCGATTAGTCGTTTGTCAACATATTATTATCAAATATTTGTTGACAATCAACAAGACTCAGTCCGATCTACCGGATCTGTCCGTTCCCATCGATGACATATTTATAGGTGACGAGCTGGTTTACGCCCATAGGCCCCCTGGCATGGAGCTTCTGGGTAGAAATGCCGATCTCCGCGCCCAGTCCAAGCTCGCCGCCGTCAGTAAATCTTGTCGACGCATTATGATAGACCGCTGCAGAATCCACACCTGCCTGGAACTTTCGGGCAGCCTCATCGTTCTCCGTCACGATGCAGTCACTGTGGTGAGTAGACCAACGCTCGATGTGGTCTATTGCCTCCTCCACAGAATCGACGATCTTTACACCCATGATGAGGTCGATATATTCTCTCCCCCAGTCTTCGTCTGTCGCCTGTTTCATGTCCGGAATGATCCGGCGGGACGCGTCATCGCCGCGAAGTTCCACGTTCTTCTCTCTCAGCTTCCGCGCAATCACCGGAAGAGCCTTTGCCGCAATATCCCTGTGGATGAGCAGCTTCTCCGCCGCGTTGCATACCGAAGGCCGCGACGTCTTCGCGTTGCATACGATGTCCGCAGCCATATCGATATCCGCGTCTTTGTCAACATAGATGTGGCAGTTTCCGGCGCCCGTCTCGATTACCGGCACCTTCGCATTGTCTACGACGCTGCGGATCAGACCTGCGCCTCCACGGGGGATAAGCACATCCAGATAACCCACCATGTTCATCATCTCTTCCGCAGATCCCCGAGTCGTATCCGTTACCAGCTGGACAGCATCTTCCGGCAGCGGGGATCCTTTCAGCGCATCCCTCATGACGGAAGCGATGCAGAAATTGGAACGGAACGCTTCCTTCCCGCCCCGGAGGATGCAGGCGTTCCCCGCCCGGATGCAGAGAGCGGCGCAGTCACTTGTAACATTGGGACGGGATTCGAAAATAATGCCGATCACACCCAAAGGGACGCTTACTTTACGAACGCGCAGACCATTCGGCAGTGTATAATCTTCCAGCACATGACCAACAGGATCCGGCCAGACTGCGACTTTCCGGACGCCGTCGGCCATTCCCTGTATTCGCTCTTCTGTAAGCCGAAGGCGATCCACCATAGAAGGCGACATATGATTCATCTCCGCCGCCATTATATCCTCTCTGTTCGCCTCAAGGATCTCATCCTGACGCCGGATCAGTGCGTCTGCAATGCATTCCAGCGCTTTCTGTTTATCTTCCGAAGAAGCGATCCGCAGCATCTTGGATGCCGCACGGGCTCGAACACCCAGTGTGTCAGCTAAAGCCATGTTTATTTCCCCTTTCTCGCCAGAAATATGGTACCGATTCCTTCTCCGTCAAACAGTGTGTATAGATTATTCGGATCATCGCCTGCAATCACGCAGCAGGGTATGCCTGCCGCATTCGCCCGCTGGGCCGCGCTGATCTTCGTCGCCATGCCCCCCGTACCCAGTTTGGATCCCGGTTCTCCGGCAAGCTTTACGATATCTTCCGTGATTTCATATACCACAGGAATCAGGCGCGCTTCGGGGTCATTTTTTGGATTTCCGGTGTAAAGACCGTCGATATCTGTCAGGATCACGAGAGCATCCGCGTCCATGAGCTCCGCCACCATGGCAGAAAGCGTATCGTTATCGCCGATATTGTGACCTTCCAGTTCCTTCGTGGCAACCGTATCATTCTCATTGATGATCGGTATGGCCCCCATGGAGATCAGCTCATTCATGGTATTCACCACGTTGTTCCTGCTCGTTTCATTATCTATGACGTCCATCGTTACAAGAAGCTGGGCGACGGTCTGGTCATATTCTCCGAAAAACTTGTCATAGATGAACATCAGCTCACACTGGCCGATCGCTGCCAGCGCCTGTCTCTTGCTGATCTCATCCGGCCGGGAATCCATATTCAGTTTTCCCAGTCCCACGCCGATGGCGCCGCTGCTGACCACGATGATCTCTCTCCCCGCATTTCTCAGGTCAGTGATCACCCGGCAGAGCATGCCGATGTGCCGCAGGTCCATTTTCCCGTTGCTGTGCAGAAGGGTGCTTGTACCGATCTTTATCACCACTCTCCTGCTGTCCTGTATATAATTCATCATAAATTAGCTGCTCCCATCTTATGCCTCAGGCATAGGTTTCTTCCGTCTGTCCCACATTCCAGTAACGGATCATATCGATCAGCTGATCCGCAGCTTCTGCCTCTGCATGGATCTCGCTATTCAGAAACGGCGTCAGTTCCTTCTCTATAAACGCATTCTGGCGATCAATATCAAGTTTCTGTACATCTATGAGTGTCATACCTGTCTTCAGCATGATTGCCTTATGGATCTTACTGTATTTTACGGTCTTCATAGTTATCCTCTCATCTGTAACAAAGCCCCGGCTGTGCCTTTGTTATTCACCCCTCCGCTGCAAGGAAAAGAATACGCCCAGAACACACAGCGCAACGAATACTGCGAATATGATATGCATCGTATGGACCAGCATGTCCGCCGATACATCGGTCAGGCCTTTGCTCCCGAGAACGGCTCCCACAATGATCGTAACCACCGCCATGCTCGAAGAATGACCGACCGTCCGCATGGTAGCGAGAATGGAATTTGCAACGCTGTATTCGGATCTGTCTACGCAGCTCATGACCGCATTGGTGTTGGGGGAAGAAAAAAGTCCGAATCCGAGGCCTTCCACCATCAGCGCCAGTATGACGTACCACAGGCTGCTGTCCGTCTGAAGAAACGCGAACAGGACGAGGCCCAGCACGCAGAATCCCATGCCCAGGCTGGCAAGCTTATACGGGGCGATCCGGTCGGAAAGCCTGCCCGTATAGGGCGAAAATACCGCCTGGACTGCAGGCATGCATATCAGGATCAGCCCTGCATTCTGTGAGTTATAGCCCATGGCGACCTGAAGATATATGCTTACAAGGTAGCTTATTGCGAAGGTCGCGCCGTAATTCAGCAGCGCTGCCAGGTTGGAGCAGGTAAACTCCCTGTCTTTTGTAAACATAGCAACGCGAATCACAGGATCCTCTGCGCGCAGCTCAGCCCGCACGAACAGAATTCCAAGAGCAACGCCCGCGGCCAGGACGATCCATCCCCATCGCGTGATCGTAAGGTCCGTCAGCCCCAGAAGCGCCAGCGTTACCGACGCGATAAACAGCATACTGCCTGCGATATCAAATAGATTCTTCCCCTTTTCTGTTCTCAGGCTGCTGTCTTTCGGCGCGCCCTTCAGCGCAAAAAGGAATGCGGCTGCCGCAATGGCCGCTGATGCCAGGAATACCGATCTCCATCCAAAGCGATGGTTCAGCAGTCCTCCCAGGACGGGCCCAAGGGAAAGACCGATATAAACAGCAGCGGTAGAAAGGCCCAGGACTCTCCCCCGTTCACTGCCGGGGAAAACGCTGATCAGTATTGCATTATTCGTGGAGAATATCATAGATGCCGCAATTCCCTGCAGGACTCTCAGTACTATGATGATCCGGATATCCGCAGCAAGGGGGCAGAGCACGGTGATGACCGCAAAGGAACTGATGCCTGTAAGCAGCACCCGCCTTCTCCCCGTCACATCCGCAGCCTTTCCCATGGGAACACTGAGAGCCGCAACAGAGAGCGTATACGCCGTGACGACCCAGCCGACCATAGCAGCGCTTACCTGAAACTCCGCCTCCATGGCAGGGATGGACAGGTTGAGGGCGCTTCCCATGAACGTGGTTATGAATGATGTCACCATGGCCATGCGCAGCGTATTCTTCTGTTGTTCCTTCTCATTTTTCATTGCTTATCTTTCGCTGTTCTGCTTCGCAGACTTCTGCGCTTGATCATGTCCTGCGGGGTTATTTCTTTATAAACTCCCCGTAAATCGCCTGGACCGCCGCATTAAAGTCGCTTCCGCTGATGCCTACGGTCGTACTGATGCCCGCCACGCCGTAGTCGATCATCTTCACATTGATCTGCCTGTCTGCAAGGGCTGTGAGCACCTTCGCGCCGATGGCTGGTACGCTGCTCATCTTGCGGCTGACGACCGCAACAAGGGCAAGGCCCCCGGTGATCTCCACGTTATCCGCGTCGAGTTCCGTGCGGATCTGCCTTGTGATGCTCCGGATCTTTCCTCCAAGGTCTTTTTCGTTAACAAATACATTAAGGGAATCTATGCCCGTCATGATATTCATTGCGTGGATTCCGTTTTCCGCCAGGATATTCATCAGTTTGACCCTTGCCTCGGGATCGTCATTGATCTTATCCTTTTCACAGACAATGCCGGCATACCCGGTACCTCCAGATATACCGGAGATCTTCAGCGGGGATTCGTAATAATCCGCATTCTTTACGATCAGTGTTCCCGGCTCATCGGGCTCGTTCGTATTGCGGATGTTGATGGGTATGCCCTTTCGCCGGACAGGGAATACCACGTCCTCATGCATGACTTCCGCGCCCATAGCTGACATCTCCCTCAATTCTTTATATGTGATGATCGGAACAGTCAGCGGCTGATCCACCACTTTAGGATCAGCAAGGAGCATTCCGTTGACATCCGTCCAGTTTTCGTAGATATCTGCTGTCACGCCGGCTGCGATCACGGCGCCGGTGATATCGGATCCGCCCCTTGGGAATGTGACGATCTCCCCGTCAGGCTTGCTTCCATAAAAGCCTGGGATCACTGCTCTTTCGTGTTTTTTCAGGATCTCCGCCACATTGCGGTCCGTTTCCCGGTCCAGGAAATGTCCATCCTCATCGAATTTTATCAGCTCTGCCGCATCGACGAAATCATATCCCAGATATTCCGCCATGATCTTCGCGTTCAGATATTCTCCTCTGCTGATAAGATAATCATCCGAAGCGCCGTTCCAGAAATTCTTTTTTATCTCCGCAAGCTCACTGTCCAGGTCCAGCGTGAGTCCCAGTCCCCGGACGATCTCCCGGAAACGGGCCTGTATCAGGATCAGTGTTTCATCTGCTGCTGTTTCTGCCTCCAGGCAGTGAATCAGGAGGTCCGTGACCTTCGTGTCATCCTTTCTTCTCTTTCCCGGGGCAGATACGATAACGTAGCGCCTGCTCTCATCGCCGCGGATAATTGCCGCTGCCTTCTCAAACTGGGCCGCATTAGCCAGAGACGTACCCCCGAACTTGACTACCTTCAGATCCGCCTTTTCCGGCAAAACCGGCGTCAGGTCCTCATTGACGATCTGGCTGATGTCATAGGGCGTCGACTGATAGACGAAATAGTTCAGCCAGTTGGAGTACAGAAGATTGGCACAGGAGCGCCAGCGCACGATGGGTTCCTTCGTATCATCATCATTCGGGAAATAATGCTCCGGAACCTCCGGATGGATCCCCGCATCCTTGTCCCGCATGTACTCCTTCAGCAGTGTATCGCCGTCATACTCCGAATGCCCCATGACGAAGATCTGCCGGTCATTTTCTGACTTGACGCAGAAAACGCCCGCTTCTTCCGAGCTTGCGATTACCTTGAGTTCCGGGTGCTTTTCAATATCTTCCCTGTAAACAGTGGTATTCCGCGAATGAGGCACGTAAAACTCGTCATCGAACCCCCGGAACAGCATGCCGTTCTTATAATCCAGATGATGTTTATAGACGCCGGAAAGCTTCTTGGGAAGCCGGTGTTTCTGGATCCCGTAATGATAATAGAGACCTGCCTGAGCTCCCCAGCAGATATGAAACGTGCTGTGCACATGGCTCTTGCTCCATTCCATGATCTCGCAGAGCTCATCCCAGTAATCCACTTCTTCAAATTCCATGAGCTCCACCGGAGCGCCAGTGATGATCAGCCCGTCATAATAGCGATTCCTGACCTCTTCAAATGTCTTATAAAAAGCGATCATATGCTCCTGAGAAGCAAAATGCACCTTATGCGTGCTCGTCTGAAGCAGTTCGAGATCGATCTGAAGCGGTGTATTTCCCAGAAGCCGGGTAAGCTGCGTTTCCGTATCGATCTTAGTGGGCATAAGATTCAGCAGGAGAATGTGAAGAGGACGGATGTCCTGGGTCATTGCCCGGGCGTCCGTCATGACGAAAACATTCTCTTTCGTCAGCGTATCGACTGCAGGTAAATTATTTGGTACCCTAATTGGCATATATCCTTGCCTCCATTCCCTGGCTGTAATCTTATTTACAGCCGTTTCGCATGTTTAAGGAAAGCGACATAACCTCTTTCCGTCTCATAAACGTCCGCCTTGCTCGTGGCCTCCCAGGGCGCGTGCATATTCAGCACAGCAACGCCGCTGTCAATGACATTCATGCCGTAAAGAGCCATGATATACGCAATGGTTCCGCCGCCGCCCTGATCGACTTTGCCCAGTTCCGCTGTCTGATAATTCACATCTTCCTGTTCAAAAATATCGCGAAGATGCGCAAGATATTCCGCATTGGCGTCGTTCGATCCAGACTTGCCTCTTGCCCCGGTATATTTATTGATCACGATGCCGTGCCCCAGGAAAGAAGCGTTCTTCTTATCATAGGCAGACGCGTACAGGGGGTCAAATCCACTGTTGACGTCGGATGACAGCATGGTGCTGCGGGCAAGGCAGCGCCGCAGTTTCAGATCGTCATAACCGCCGGCAAGCGCCAGCACTTCTGCCACGGTATTCTCAAAGAACCGGGACTGCATACCTGTTGCTCCCACGCTCCCGATCTCTTCTTTATCCACCAGGATGCAGCAAGATGTCCTTTTTACATCAGGCACATCCAGCATCGCCCGGTAAGAAGAGTAAGCGCAGACCCTGTCGTCCTGACCATAGGAAAGGATCATGCTGCGGTCGAAGCCTGCCTCCCGTGCGGGACCGGCAGGCACTACTTCCAGTTCTGCCGAAAGGAAGTCCTCCTCGTCTATGCCGTAATCCCTCTTCAGGATCGCAAGCACTCCATTCTTAACGGGATCTTCCTTATTTTCATCATTTTCCTTTTCAGAACCTTCCTCGACCTTCAGAGGTTTATTGCCCACGATGATGTCAAGGGCTTCTCCTTCTATTACTTCAGAAGCCTTCTTCACCATCTGTTTCTGCGCGAGATGGATCAGAAGATCAGAAACGAAGAATACAGGATCTTCCGGTTTCTCTCCGATATTCAGTGTGATCGTGCTCCCGTCCTTCTTGCAGACGACGCCGTGAAGCGCCAGCGGAAGGGCCACATACTGGTATTTCTTGATGCCGCCGTAATAATGAGTATCCATCAGCGCGAATCCGCCGTCAGCGTAGAGCGGGTTCTGCTTCAGATCCAGCCGGGGCGAATCGATATGGGCGCCCAGGATATTCATTCCCTCCGTGAGAGGATCCTCACCGATATTGAACATGACGACGCCCTTGTTCATGTTGACGCGGTAGACCTTATCGCCCTTCTTAAGCTGCTCTCCGCTGTCGATCAGCCGGTCCAGATCTGTATATCCTGCTTCTTCTATTTCCTTTTTTATAATTTCTGTACATTCCCGTTCCGTCTTTCCGCTGCTGAGGAAATCTATATAATCTTTACAGAACGCGTCGCAGGCAGATATCTGCTCATCCGTATATTTTTCCCATGTGTTTTGGTTTTCCATGATTAAGCCTCCCTGAATAATTTGTCTCTCCCAACAAGCCGACGCTATTATTATACACTGAAATCCGTGTTTCTCAACAGATTTGTTCTATATTACAAAGCCCTGTTCCGCTCTTCGATCGCCTCCGCGATCGCATCATCGATGTCCAGCACATCTTCCACGAACTCCCGGGATGATATCCGCAGGGCGCCGTGGCCGAGTATGATCAGCTGCTCCATCCCATCGGAGGTAACGACTCTGGTATCATACTTCCGGGCAATCTCGTGGGTCACTTTTTCTATATACATGTCCGCAGTCTCCGCTTCTTTCGTATAGACCACGTTGATATTGCGAACCTTTTCCTGGGATCCTATGCCGCCTTTCACCTTATATGCGTCGAACACGAGGATCACTTCATACTGGGTGAACCCCTGATAGTTGCACAGGATATCGATCAGCCTTTCCCTGGCAGCGCTGAAATCTTTCTGAGCCAGCTGATCCAGCTCCTTCCAGGCGTGAATCAGGTTATAGCCGTCGATCAGCATATAGGTCGGACCCTGAGGGCGCGTATTTCGGATCCGGACTTTTTTCTCTGTTCCGCTTTCCTCTCTGGGCGGTCTGGCGGGCTTCGTCCTTCTCCTGTTTCTCCCCGGCGCGGTCAGAGGATCATGCCGAACAGGGCCATATGTTCTCTCAAATATAGCCATCAGCTCTCCATCGCTTGCCATGACCTGGCTGTATCGGCGCGCCCGCGTTTCAAGATCTTCCGCTTCTGCAGCCGTCCCCTTCTTAAGGACAGACGAAAGCGCCATTCTCTGTTCCACCTGATCCCATGGCACGATCTCAGCACTGCCGTGGGGGCAGAACACAGAATCTGCCGTATTTTCCACATCCCGCAGCGGATCATAACCCGACGCCGCGACCACGCCCTCCTGATCGTGACAGGGCGCGTAACCGCTCATCGTAAGGCTGATATGACCGCTGCCCTTTGTGTACCCTGCAAGTACAGTCGGGTAGTCCCCTGCTTCAGAAGCCGGGACCTGTCCCTTCAGGACCGTTCGTTCACCATCTGTCAGCGGATCGCCGAATGTTCCGTGCATCTTCTGGATATCGGCAATCGCCCGCCCTGTGTTCTCTGACGGCACATCCATGACGAAGTCCATCCACGGCTCAAGCAATATATTCTCCGCTTTCATCAGTCCGTTCCTGACGGCACGGTATGTTGCCTCGCGAAAATCGCCGCCCTCTGTATGCTTTTTGTGGGCTTTTCCAGCGGCAACTGTAATCTTTACATCGGTAAGAGGCGCCCCCGTCAGGACGCCCCGGTGCTGCTTTTCCATCAGGTGAGTCAGGATCAGCCGCTGCCAGTTCCGGTCAAGCTCATCCTCACTGACGCTGCTCGTCACAGTGACGCCCGATCCCCGTTCCGCCGGTTCCAGCAGCAGATGGACCTCCGCATAGTGCCGAAGGGGCTCAAAGTGACCGATACCTTCGACCGAACCGCTGCCGGGCGCCAGTGTCTCCCGGTACACGATCCGTCCCTGATCAAACTGCGGCTTATATCCGTATCGTTCCTTCACGATGCTCTTCAGGATCTCAAGCTGCACCTGGCCCATCACCTGAATGGTCAGAGCGCCGAGATGCTCATCCCACTGGCACCGGAGCATGGGGTCCTCCTCCGTCAGCTCCAGAAACTGGCTGAACGCCCGGTGAACATCCACCTCTTTCGGCAGAATGACCCGGTATGTCATATAAGGTTCCAGGCTCTCTTCCGGAGCATCCGGTTCCTCCCCCAGGCCCTGTCCCGGGAATGTATCCGCAAGTCCCGTGAAAGCGCAGACGTCCCCTGCGCCCGCCTGGTCTGTCATTCTGTATTTCTGTCCGGAATAGATACGGATCTGATTTATTTTCTGATCGTTGATCTCGTCCTTTACAGCGACGGACCCGCCTGTAATTTTAGAGAATGTGAGGCGTTCCCCGTTCTCATCATGCATGATTTTAAAGACCCGGGCAGAGAAGGCTTTGTTAAAGGAAGGCTCATTTATGTACCTGCACATGCCATCCAGAAGTTCTGATATGCCGGTCATTTTCAGCGCAGAACCGTAATAACAGGGGAATATTTCCCGACGCATCACTGCTCCCGCGATGTCTTCCTCTGAGATGCTCCCGTTCTCCAGCAGCTGCTCCGTCAGTATATCGCTGGCAAGGGTGAGCTCATTTTCCAGTTCCTCGGGATCCCTCTCCCGCTTCTCTTCAGAGTCATAGATGCTCTGCCCCTGTTTGACGATAATGCGTGCTCCCAGATCGATGCAGCCGTTTCCCAGATCTCTGCGGAGATCATTCTGTATGTCGTCCTGTCTCCGGAGCGCCAGGTCCATTTTATTCACAAAGATCAGCGTGGGCACGCGATAACGTTTCAGCAGCTTCCACAGAGTCTGGGTATGGCTCTGCACGCCGTCATTGGCGCTGACCACGAGAATCGCGCAATCCAGCACAGAGAGAGTCCGTTCCATCTCAGCAGAAAAGTCCACGTGGCCCGGCGTATCGAGCAGCGTGATTCCTGTGTCCTTCCACTGCATTTCTGCCTGCTTGGAAAATATGGTAATGCCCCGCTCCCGCTCCAGCACGTTCCCGTCCAGAAATGAATCGCCGTGATCCACCCTTCCCAGACGGCGGATCTGTCCCGCTTTATATAATAAGGCCTCTGACAGCGTGGTTTTCCCGCTGTCTACATGAGCCAGAATGCCTGCAGTAAGTTTTTTCATTGTATCGTCCCTCCGCCCAATACGGAATCACCATCGTAGAGCACCACCGCCTGGCCTGGCGTGATAGCCCTCTGGGGTTCATCGAAACAAAGGCGGATGCTCCCGGGATCGCCGGTCACCGTGACGGTTGCCGGCTGTTCTTTCTGGTTATAGCGAATCCGCGCGCTGCAGCGGAATTCCGCCGGCGGCCTGTCCCAGGCGATCCAGTTAAAGTCCGTTCCGTTCAGTTCCCTGGAAAAAAGATCGCTGTTATCTGCCAGAACCACCTGATTGTGCTCCACATCCTTGCGCAGAACGTACATGGGTTTCTTCAGCGCCAGCCCCAGCCCTTTTCTCTGGCCGATCGTGTAGCGGATGATCCCCTGGTGCTCCCCGAGGACGTTGCCCTCCTGGTCTACGAAATCTCCATGGGGATAGTCCTTGCCCGTAAAACGGCGGATCGCCGCGGCATAATCTCCATCCGGGACGAAACATATATCCTGGCTGTCATGCTTCCTTGCATTAACAAAGCCCTGTTCTTCCGCTACCCGGCGGGTCTGCGTCTTTTTCATGCTCCCAAGTGGAAAAACCGTATGAGCAAGCTGCTGCTGCGTCAGTGAATATAATACATAGCTCTGGTCTTTCGAAAGATCAACTGCCTTTTTCAGTGACCATCGGCCGTCTTCATTCTGCTCGATCCGGGCATAATGTCCTGCCGCAATATATTCGCAGCCCAGTTCTCTGCCCTTATCGTAAAGACTTTCAAATTTCAGGTATCGGTTGCAGTCTATGCAGGGATTGGGGGTCCCTCCGTTTTCATAGGTGCGGATAAATCGGTCGATGACCTCCTTCCGGAAATCTGCCTGGAAGTTATATACGTGATAGGGTATTCCTATGAGATTGCAGACGTTCCGGGCATCGTGCACATCATTGAGCGAACAGCAGACCGTATCCCGTGCCACACAGTCATTGCCGAATTCAAAAAGACGCATGGTAGCGCCGATGCAGTCGTATCCTCTTTCCCTCATTATATATGCAGCAACAGAGGAATCCACTCCGCCGCTCATAGCGATCAGTGCTCGTTTCATTAACGGCTCCTTTCTGCGATGTGATAACGTGAAAAGTATAGTATTAATAAACCTTCTATGTCAATATGCAACACGCTCAGAAAGGTTTTTGTCCTGCAGGACCTGATTATTTCAGTTTTACAAAAAACATGGCGTATATATATTGACAAAGACATATATTCGCGATATAATTCCATTAACATATCGGAAAGGTAGGTATTAAAGGTGAGCGATTTTGAATTTAATAAGATGCGCAGCTCACGGTTCAACATCCGATGTAGGGCCTGACGTATATATAGCGTAATGAACGAATAACAACATTGTTAATAATGACCGGCAGGGAATCGTGTCCGCAGCCGGAGAAGAAATACAGGATTTTATTAGGAAAAGGAGAAACATTATGGCTAATATTTACACATCCGCAGATCAGTTAATTGGAAAGACACCGCTGCTCGAGCTCACAAACCTTGAGAAAGCAGAAGGAATCGATGCAAAGCTTCTGGCAAAGCTGGAGTACTTCAACCCTGCCGGTTCTGTTAAGGACAGAATCGCCAAGGCAATGATCGACGACGCAGAAGCATCCGGCAAGCTGAAGAAGGGATCCGTCATCATAGAGCCCACTTCCGGAAACACTGGTATCGGCCTCGCTTCCGTTGCTGCCGCCAGAGGATACCGCATCATCATCGTTATGCCGGAGACCATGTCTGTAGAAAGACGCCAGATCATGAAGGCCTATGGCGCTGAGCTTGTTCTGACGGAAGGTGCCAAGGGCATGAAGGGCGCCATCGCCAAGGCTGACGAACTGGCTAAGGAGACGCCGGACAGCTTTATCCCGGGTCAGTTTGTTAACCCTGCAAACCCCAAGGCTCATTATGAGACAACGGGTCCGGAAATTTACGAGGATACAGACGGAAAAGTCGATTATTTCATCGCAGGCATCGGTACCGGCGGAACACTGACGGGCGTTGGTAAATATCTGAAGGAAAAGAACCCGGATGTTAAGATCATCGCTGTTGAACCTGCTGACTCCCCTGTTCTGTCCGAGGGAAGATCCGGAAGCCATAAGATCCAGGGAATCGGAGCAGGGTTCGTACCAGACGTTCTGGATACTAAGATCTATGATGAGGTCATCACCGTAAGCAATGACGACGCATTCGCAACAGGAAAGAAAATTGGCAAGAATGACGGAGTCCTGGTAGGCATTTCATCCGGAGCAGCTGCATGGGCAGGCCTCCAGATCGCAAAGCGTCCGGAAGGCAAGGGAAAGAACATCGTTGTTCTTCTGCCGGATACGGGAGACCGCTACCTGTCCACACCGCTTTTCCAGGACTGATAGCAGATTGAATTGATTGCTTTTTCCTGAGCTGGTTCCATTCGCCCGACTCTGACGGGTTCCCGTCTCCGGAAACCTCCTTTATAAACATAACGGACTGTTTTTTTACCCTAAAGCGGCGCTGCGGCGCCGCTTTTCCCGTTTCGACTTTTATGTTATACTAACCGGAAAAAGAAGATCTCTGACCCGGGGCATCCCGGTACAAACTATAACGTTAGGAGTATTGCAATGTTAGATATTTGTCTTCCAGGAACCGGCGGCATGGTGCCTCTGAAGAACCGCTGGCTTACCTGCCTCTATGCCCGGTGCGGATCCCATGCCGTTCTGATCGACTGCGGCGAGGGGACCCAGATCGCCCTCAGCCAGGCAGAATGCAGGATCAAACCCATCGACATGATATGCATCACCCACTTTCATGCGGACCATATCGCCGGCATTGCAGGACTGCTTCTTTCTATGGGAAACGCAGGGAGAACAGAACCGGTTACGATCTGCGGTCCGTCAAACCTGATCGATATACTCCGCGCTTTGCTCGTTATTGCGCCCGCCCTTCCTTTCGATATTATGGTAACAGAAGTGAGCGGTGAGACGGATCAGTTCCTCAGCGCGGGCGATATGATGATCCATCCTTTTCCTGTCAAGCATATGATCCCCTGCCTGGGCTACACCATATCCGTTCCCCGTATGGGGAAGTTTGATCCGCAGCGGGCAAGAGAGCTTGACATACCCGTCCGCGGCTGGAAGATGCTCCAGAAAAACGAACCTATACAGATCGGGGACCGGCTTTACACGCCGGACATGGTCATGGGTCCGCCGAGAAAAGGGATAAAAGTCCTCTACTCCACAGACACGCGGCCTGTTCCCGAAATAAGCGAAAACGGAAAGGACAGCGACCTTATGATACTGGAAGGGATCTACGGGGATAACGAGAAAATTGACAAAGCCCGGGAATGGGGCCACATGACCATGCCGGAAGCTGCTCATCTCGGTCTGGCAGCACAGCCGGGAGAACTGTGGCTGACCCACTACAGCCCTTCCATGCCGGATCCCGCACCGTATATCGACGATGTCCGCAGAATTTTTCCCCGCACAGAAGCGGGCTTCGACGGCCGCAGGAAAACGATCATATTCTCTGACGAAAATTCCTATGCAGCAAGGTGACGCTGACGGTACCGCCCATGCATTACCTGAAAAAAATATTGCGCATGCCTTCCTGAATGACTATAATGGTTAAGGGTTTTTTTGTTAACAATCATCATGGAGGAATTATGAGCAAAACAAGAATTATTCAGGTAAACGAGAAGGTACCTCTCAGCATGGGTATCCCGCTGAGCATACAGCACACATTTGCAATGTTCAGCGCTTCCGTTCTCGTTCCGTATATCTTAGGGATAAGTCCTGCCATTGCACTTCTCATGAACGGCATTGGCACACTTATCTTTATTTTTATTACTCAGGGAAAATCTCCGGCTTACCTCGGTTCCAGCTTCGCGTTTATATCGCCGGCGCTCCTGGTCATTCAGGATCCGCACCTCGGTTATCAGTATGCGCTGGGCGGCTTCGTGGTCACCGGCCTTATTTTCATCCTGGTTGCCGTCATCATTAAATTCGTAGGCGTCCACTGGATCGATGTGGTTCTGCCCCCTGCCGCCATGGGACCCGTTGTTGCCCTGATCGGCCTGGAACTTGCGGGAAACGCGGCACAGAACGGCGGAATTGTGACTAGCGCTACATATACTCATTTAAATCCGCGCTTTGTCATCGTCTTTCTTGTGACGCTTGCCATGGCGGTATTCGGTCAGATCCTTCTCCGCGGGTTCGCCGCAGCAATAGCGATATTGATTGCCATCGTTGTCGGTTACTGTCTCGCACTTGCCATGGGAATCGTGGATTTCAGCGCTGTCAGCAGCGCATCCTGGCTGGCTCTCCCCAATTTCCTCACACCAAAATTCAGCCTGCAGTCTATCCTGATTATTATCCCAGCTTCCCTTGTCGTCATCTCTGAGCACATCGGTCATCAGGTCGTCACCTCGGAAATCGTCGGACATAATCTTCTAGAAGACCCCGGTCTGCACCGCTCACTGATTTCTGACGGTATCTCAACGGTACTGTCCGGTCTGTGCGGATCCGTTCCCACAACGACTTACGGCGAGAACATCGGCGTCATGGCAATAACAAAGGTTTACAGCGTCTGGGTCATCGGAGGCGCTGCGGTATTCTCCATCTGCCTGTCCTTTATCGGAAAGGCATCCGGTCTCATTCAGACGATCCCCGCCCCGGTTATGGGAGGCGTCAGTTTTCTCCTTTACGGGATGATCGCCGCCTCCGGAATCCGTCTCATGGTGGACTCCCGCATCGACTACTCCAGACCTCGGAACCTCGCACTGACTTCCGTTGTATTCATCACAGGTCTTTCCGGAGCATTCATTCAGATCGGCAGCGTCAAACTGACTGGTATGTGCCTCGCGACAATCGTAGGAATGGGCCTCGGTATCATCTTCTACATTCTCGACCGTCTCCACCTGACAAATGACTATGAGGATGTTTCGGAAGAAAACACAGAAGAATAACCTCTATATTTATCTTACAGAGGCCGTCCCTGTTATTTTGGGACAGCCTCTGTTTAATTTCATCTGACCCGGCAGGCGGAAACACAGTATCGCCCGTCATGTCCCCGAATATGGTAACTGCAGGTGGAAAGCGTTATGATCTGTACCGGATATACCGGCACTTTCTCCTGGAATTCTGATCGTTTTCTCTGCATATCAATAAACCTCCTGTATGTTTCCTTGTCACAGATTAATGCGTAGTCGAGGTAGGATTCCTTATCTGCCTCCGATGCGCGATAGCAGGAGAATACGCGGTAAACCTGCGTTTCTCCTCTGCCGTCAGGCATGATCCGGAGAAACTTTATGATCCGGTGCTCCCTCCGGAAGTCCGGGTCACTGTATTTCACCAGGCTCGCAAACATGGACCCGTTTCTCATATGATGCCCATAGATTAGATAATTTCCTGATCGTTCCAGATCGCTGCTGCTGTCCATAAATATACTGCCCGCAGAAGAATAGCGGCGATGGAAATCACGGTGAAGATAAAACAGCGGATCGTCCTTTTTCTGCAGTACAGGATAATCGATATCCGTCCCGGGAATCCGTATCCATCCGACGATATCCCGGTTCTTCTTCACCAGAGACATGTAATTTTTCTCCTTCTCCAGACTCTTCTTTTCCGCGGTCAGCTGCTTTTTTACTATCCTGTCCTCCCCTGCATCCGCAAGTTCCGGAAACAGAAAGCCTCCGGTTACAAGGACGACAGCCAGAAGTACATCCAGCAGGACCCAGAGTATGCGCTCGCGGCCGTCCTGTTTCAAACCTGCCGCTCTCACATATGCTGCCTTCTTTTCAGAAGGAGCCAGCCGACTGTACCAGCGGCAGTAATAAGAACAGCAAGGAGGATGAACCATTCATAATGGAGAGGATCACCGGTCTGGACATTATTGCGCACGGTTGTTTGTTCAGTTTTTGGCGCCGCTGCTTTCGGATTTTTCTCAGATACCTTTATGATCTTCTGTTTCGGTACATCCTTCTGAATGGCGCCCGGTACCTCCGGTTTATCTGCACCTGGAGTTTTCGGTTCCTTCGGCGGATTATCGGTCTCTGTCTCATTCTGCTTCGGAATGTGCAGTTCTGCTTTCACAAACGCTGTATTTTCGCCACCAGCCTGAGACTCATTATCCAGATCCCCTTTGGCTCCTTCTGTCTTTACACGATACGTAACGGAATAAATGTCAGTATCCGACATATCCATCCCTGTATCGATGGTGAACCCACTAGCCTCCGCATGTATTGCCTTCACCGAGGAAGTAATATCCACGCCATTCTTTACTATCCGGATTGTCTCTGCATCAAGTACCGCATGTTCCGTTTTCAGGCTGTCTTTTATGACCAGTTTATGAACCGTATCCTTGCTGCTGTTCTTCACAGTCAATGTATAAGTAACGATTTCTCCCGGCTTGTAATACTCATGATCTGCTTCTTTATTCAGAAGGATCCCTGGTGTACCCGGCGGGATGCTGAGGTCTGCCTTCACGTATTTCACGTTGTCGCCGCCCGCGGTTGCCTCGTTATCGAGGTTTCCGGTGGCGTTGTCTGTGGATACGGTGTAGGTTATCTTGTAGACGTCGGTGGTCTCCATGTTCATGCCGGTCTTCACTTCGAAGCTTCCGGTCTTCACATCGAGGCTCTTCACGAAGTTCGTGATGTCTGCGCCGTTCTTCAGCGCTCTTACGCTGTTAGAAACGACCTTCGCGTTCGGGTTCTTCAGCGTATCGCTCACGACGAGGTTCTCTACCGCAGCGTTTCCGTTATTCTTCACGGTCAGCGTGTAGTTCACCTTGTCTCCCGCAGTGTACTTGCTCTGGTCTGCCTTCTTGGTGAGGTCAATGCCAGGGTTCTTCTGCTCGGGCGGATTTCCCGGGATGGTGACGGTGTTGTCCGCCTCTACCCAGTAGCGCAGCGGATGATCCGTCGCGTTTGTCGGATTGAATGTCGCTGTGGTAAAGAGTTCATCCGGAATGTTATTCGGGAAGTCGTTATCGTGGATCAGCTCATCGCTGGTTGCCTTATGGACTTCCGCTACGTTATGGATGATCTCGGTTGCCGCGGTGTCTTCGTCCACCTTTACGATGAAGCTGACGTCCGCGGACTTACCTGCCTCGATATTCTTGATGCGCGCGGTGAAGTAATCGGTTCCCGCAATCTGCATCACTTTTCCGTCATCGCTGCTTTCGAACTTGCTGTGAGCCGGGATCCGGTCTCTTACCATGACGTTCGTCTTATCTTCCTTCGAGGTGTTATTGATCGTGACAGTGTACTTGATGGCCTTGCCGCCCTTCATGATGGTCCCTGAGATCGGATCGGAGGTCTTGACGGCGGTCAGATCGGATCCGACGTCAACCGGATCAGACTCTGCCTTCGGCTCATCGCTGCAGTTATCGGAGGTTGCTCTTGCAACGTTTCTGATATTCTTACCCGCAAGGTACGGGGATGTGAATACCACATCATAAGTGACAACGTACTTGTCTCCGCTGACGAGCTTCGCGTTGTCTCCGCTCGGCGTGATGATATATCCGTTGTATACCTTATCATTGGAGCTGTTATCCGCAAAGCTTTCGGTCTGGACCACGTCGATTCCGACCTGTCCGGTGATGTCCTTGCCGTTCTTCGCGACCTTAATGGTATCCTTCAGGATCTTCATTCCGGTCAGGTCGAACTGGTCTTTAATGATCACGCCGGTTGCGGTGGTACCGTTCTCGGGGTTCGTTACTGTGACACGATAGTGTCCGGTCTCTCCGACCTGGTACTCTCTCTTATCGCTGTCCTTGGTGATCTTGAGCTTCGGCGTGTCGCCCTTGATCTTGACGTTCTGCTCATCTTCGCCCTTGCCGGACGGGATGGCCGGATCGTCTTTTACCTTATCTCCGTTGGTGTCTTTTCCGGGCTGGGATACGGCCACGTTCGTGATCGTCTTTCCTGCCAGGCTCTCATCCACAACGGATGCGGAGTAAGTGATGATGTATCCCTTCATGAGCTGCAGGTTCTTGTAATCCTTCTCGTAGTTATATCTCGCGTTGATCTCGGAATCCTTATCGGACGCCTCGCCATTGGTATAATCTACGGCCGGGATCTGCGGGTTCTCATAGTAACCCATGTTCGGCTTGGTGAAGTGGATGGTGAATCCGTTCGGATCGTCCGCCAGGTTATCGATGGTGTAATCACCGGTTCCTCCGGTGGTTCCCTCCGCGTTGGATCCTCTGGTGTACGGATGCATAGCAAGGTCATAGACCTGGATGCTGTTTGAATCCAGCTTCACGCCGGCAGTCTTTCCTGCCTTGGTTGTGATATGGTCAGTGAATACCATGTCGCGGGCGAACGTGCCTTTGTTGATATTCTTTACAACGACCTCGTAGTTGATGGTGTCACCGACTTTATATGCCGGGGTCTCTCCTTCTTTCTGAGCGCGCTCCTCGGATACGGACTTCTGTACGTCCATCTTCGGGCTGTTGATATACACGATCTCGCTCTCGGATTTCTCCGGTACGCCGTCGGCGTTCGCTCTTGCTGTGTTCGGTACCTTGGTTCCGTTCAGGTTCTTTTCCGCGTGGGCGTCAAACTCGATGCTGAGCTTCTCGCCGTACTGCAGATAACGGGTGCTGAACTCAAATCCCCCCTTGACGTTCTTTACTTCATACTTTCTCGCGGAGCCGTCCGGTTCCTTCAGCTCCGGATTGAAGCCGGATACCTTATAGCTCTTCTCGTCGATCACCAGTCCCTCGGGGAAGTCGGTATCGTTTACCACAAGGTAGTTTGCCTTGGATTCCTTATTCGCGTCAGGATTATGGTTCTCTACGGTTACGGTGTAGTGGATGGTGTCCCCTACCTGGTACTCATAGCGGTCCGCCTTCTTGGTGATGTCAAGACCCGGCTCGTCCGGTGTCGTCGGAAGCGGGATCGTCGTGTCGACCTGGTTGGTCTTCTTGGTGATCACGTTGTTATCCGCGATATCCAGAAGTTTAGATACTTCATCGTCGAACTGGAAGGACTTGTAGGCCCAGGTCCTGTAGTTGATGCCGCCGGGCACGATCTGAGCAACGTGGTAAGTCCAGGTATTCTTCGGGGACGCGATGCCGTTGACAAAGACATTATTGTCCGGGTCTCCCTTTTTGAACGTGACCGTATCGCCGGATACTTCCGCGGAAAGGTCATCCTCGTCGGATACATACTTCTCCGGCTTGGGCGCGGTCGGACGCATCATGTTCATGGATCCTTTCCCAAGATGGGACCATGCGCCGTAGGGAACATCCGTATGCTTTTCCCCGGCATAGGCCTGACCGCTGGCGAAGGAGAACGTGTACTGGGACGCGCCGTAGGCGATGCCCAGCGCGCGGGACGGTCCGTCCGTATCGGAGTAGCCGTCGATGGCTTCCACACTGTTGTCCTTATATCACATGTTTTGTTACCTGCGGCATCGATTCTGTGCCGGTTTATGCTCGGAAGCGCCATTCTCTGCCTTTTACTGAAAATCACCTAACCGGTCAGCCGGTGCCAGAATCTGTCAGCGCCAGGAGCAGCCGAGGTCAGCCAGCGTCAGGCATTCGCATGGACTTTAGAGATGACTTTCTGCTCCGGCGGCTGCTGCGACAGCGCTGCAAGACGTCCGACATTGTTATTCGATCCCATGATCCACAGGATATCCCCCTTCTGTATCATCATGTTCGCGTCAGGCATAACGGTGGTAAATCCGTCCTTTTCGATGCCCAGAACCATACAGTGAGCTTTCGTCAGGATGTTGCTGCTCTTAATAGATGAGCCCGCAAAGGGTTCCTGCCCGCAGACCTTGATCGCAACGCAAGCCAGACCGTGTTCTGTATCCGCGTAATCACTCTCCATAAATCTGCGGAGTGTTCGGATCCCGCTTTTGCTCTCAAATCCAAAGATCCTCTGCATATTCTCCAGAGAACTGAAATCCCCGACAAGATAGACTTTGTCGCCGCCGTGAATCTCGAAATTCCCCGAAGGAAGCAGATAGTGCCTCTTTCCCCGGCGGACCTTCACAACAAGGGCATTGTAATTCTTTCCCCAGTGAAGATCCTGGAGAGAACGGTTCGCATAGGCTGCGTGTTCCGGGGCGACAAAGGATATAATGTTGAGGTCCTCGTCCAGCCACTCTTTTCGGTCGCTGTTCTCCTTCTCCGCAGAAATGATCCTCTCATTGAGATTGCGCAGGAAACGGGTCTCCACCTGAAGATACGTAGTCGCAACGAAATCCGTGCGGCTCACGACGAACACGGCAATGACTGCCAGCACAAGCACCAGGAACCGATGGGCGCCGAACATATGGTTCAGCGGCGAATATGCGATCATAAGCAGTATGACCAGCTTGATCACAATCATTGAAACAAGGGGCGGCCGATTAGCCCGGCGCGCAAACCATAAGTGAGTAAATGCTGTGTTATGCAGGTTCAGCATAGGCCGCAGGAACAAAGCCATAACGCTGTAGATCAGCACACATACCAGGATCTTAGCGCCCACTGCAGGCATAACATCCCTCAGCAATGGCAGCAGGAGCTGCATCCCGATAATCGCTGTCACGATCATGAGCACGCCGTAGATCAGCAGACTGCGGAAATACTGTCCGAGATAATCCCCCCAGTCCGGTTCAGAACTCTCGTCCACCTGGTCCGAGGAAGAATACTGTTCCATCTTATCGACGATTTTCCCCGGCAGATTGGATATCAGCCAGTCCGTTACCTTTCCTGAATTATTGATCAGCGTCGGAGTGATCAGCGTGGTCAGGATCGACGCAGAAACGATCACTGGATAGAGGTATTCATCCATGACGCCCAGCGAAATGCCCAGGGATGCGATGATGAATGAGAATTCACCGATGGGCGCCAGGCTGAAACCGCTCTTCACAGCCGTGCTGAGACTCTGTCCGGAGAGGACCATGCCTAATGTCGCGAAGACAAGCTTGGCAGCCACAGCAATAATGGCGATCGGTATAATGGATTGCCAGTGGTTCACAATGACGTCCGGATCCACCTTCATGCCTACAGCGAGGAAAAATATAACGCTGAACATGTCCTTTACGCCGGATGTGGCTTCTTCTACTTCACCGGCATGCACAGTACCCGCGAAGAGTGAACCCGCCAGGAAAGCTCCCAGTTCTACGGAGAATCCCAGCTTCTCCGCGAACAGCGCCATGCTGAAGCAGATACCCAGAGACAGCGCCACAAGCATTTCGCGATTCATAAGCCCCATGATCTTGTTCAGGAATGTAGGCAGCACGAAGATCCCAACCAGAAGCCATACGATGAGATACGCGCCCATTCGGAGCAGTTCTCCCGCAAGCTCCCCGCCGTTGATATTCTTGCTGACAGAAAGCGTCGACAGGATGACCATGATGAACACGCTGAGCAGATCTTCCATAATCAGCGTACCGAGAACCAGAGATGTATAGCGTTCCCCTTCCACATTCAGCTCCGCGAAACATTTCTGTATAACGACAGTGGAACTGATGGACAGCATGGCGCCCAGAAACAGAGAGTTCATATTATCCAGCCCGATCATCATGCCGAAAAAATATCCGATGATCATCACACCGCTCATCTTTATTACTGCAGTGACGATGGCTGTACTACCGATATTCAGCAGTTTGTGAAAATCAAATTCCAGACCGATGTGAAAAAGAATAATAATTACGCCCAGTTCACTCAGCGTGTCAATGGCCGACTGATTCTCCACATTCAGAAACAGCGGAAAATAGGGACTGATAAAAAAACCTGCGAGGATATAACCCAGTATAGCAGGCAGATGGATCTTTCGAAATAAAATGCTGACGATCCCGGCGGTCAGGAGCATAACGGCAAGATCGATTACCAGAGATGGTACTTCCATAACGCCTCCTTTCTGTTAAACCGCCCAGTAACTCCCGTTCTGTTCTTTTAAACAGCGCAGACCCTCCCGGTATGCCGAAAGGATCTGCGCCATAATATTCGCATTCAGATAATACTACTGAACTTCTTCAAACTTGGACTTGGGTACCTTGCATACCGGGCAGCGGAAATCATCGGGTACATCCTCCCATTTCGTTCCTGCCTTGATTCCCTTATCAGGAGCGCCCTTCGCCTCTTCATAAGTCCAGCCGCATACAGTGCAGCGGAAGATCCGCTGTCCCGGAGCATTTCCGGTAACTTCTTCTACAGAGTCCTCAGCGGGAGCATCATCCTCATCATCGCCTCCGACTTTCTCAAACTTGCTCTTGGGCACCTTGCAGATCGGGCAGCGGAAATCATCGGGCACAGCCGCCCACTTCGTTCCTGCAGGAACGCCCATGTCCGGCGCTCCCTCAGCCTCGCTGTAGATCCATCCGCAGACCGGGCATACGTAAGATGCTCCCTTCGGAGCCTCTTCTTCTGCTTCTTCCTCCTTGTCGGAACTCAGCAGTGCAGAAACGAGAGCCGGGATCTTGGCGAAATCTTCTTCTCCCGGATTCCAGTAGGACTTGACTGCCTCATTGACAACCTCAAATCCGCAGTCTGCCAGACGCTCCTTCAGGATCGCTACAGACTCTCCGGACCATCCGTAGCAGCCGAATGCCGCAGCCTTCTTGCCTACGAATTTCAGTTCCTTCAGGAATGTGAGCCATCCGGAAACGGAAGTCAGAATGTCGTTCATGGCAGTAGGCGAACCGACAGCGATCGCCTTAGATTTAAATACT
Source organism: uncultured Eubacteriales bacterium (assembly GCA_900315125.1). Classification (GTDB taxonomy): domain Bacteria; phylum Bacillota; class Clostridia; order Peptostreptococcales; family Anaerovoracaceae; genus Aminicella. The sequence goes on along the minus strand of OMXT01000076.1, from coordinate 1,070 downwards.
TCTGTCATGATCTCATTTTTATCGATCTTGGCGCAGTTGAACACCTTGGCTCTCGTGTCCGGGCTCTGGCGCTGGATCTCATCTGCAATGGCATAGGCGATGGAACGCGTCCCGTCCCACATGGTATCGTAAACAATAGTGATCTGATCTTCCTGATAAGCGTCCGCCCATTTCTGATAAGCCTCCACGATCTGCATCGGATTGTCTCTCCAAAGAACGCCGTGGGAAGGAGCGATGATATCGATCGTCAGGTTCATATCCAGGATCTCCTTGATCTTGGGACCAACGAAGGATGCGAAAGGATTCAGGATGTTGGCGAAATACTTCTCCGCTTCCTTGTAGAGCAGATTCTGGTCTGCCTTATCATTCCACATCTCTTCTACTGCAAAGTGCTGACCAAAGGCATCCATGGAGAACAGAATGTTATCGCCGGTCATGTATGTTGCGATGGAATCAGGCCAGTGGAGCATTTTCATCTCTACAAATATCAGTTTCTTTCCGTTGCCGATATCCAGTTCGTCGCCGGTCTTGACTGTATGGAAGTTCCATCCCCTCTTGCCGTACTGAGCCTCGATGAACCGCTTGGCGGTATCAGAGCAGTAAATGGGCACATCGGGGATCTCTCTCATCAGCGCAACCAGGGCTCCGGAGTGATCCTGCTCGCTGTGCTGGATTACAACGTAGTCGATCTTATTCAGGTCGATCTCCGACTTCAGATTAGTGATAAACCAGTCATTATGAGGCAGCCATACGGTATCCATCAGAACCGTCTTCTCTTCCTCGATCAGATAGGCGTTCTGGCTGGATCCGTTCAGAATGGAATACTCGTCTCCGTGGAACGTCTTGAGTTCCCAGTCCATGTAGCCTACCCAGCTGACATTATTCTTTACGTGTTTTCTCATTGTTTATCCTCCTGTTATCTTCACAATGATTCTTCATTATTGTATATCTTTTTTGCAACAAAGGCAACACAGCCGAATCCCGGGATAGTGTCAAGTTGTTAGGGAGTTTTTTGTTGACAATCCTCGGTAGGTATCTTCCTGCATAGGGATTAGCATAGAGGATTTCTT
>OMXT01000074.1 GCA_900315125.1 uncultured Eubacteriales bacterium | reverse complement strand
TCGATGAAGTCGCTGCTTTCATGAAGGGAAAGGCAGATATTTAAGCTGCAAATGACGTTCGAGAGTTAAAAATTTGGGAAGTTAAGAAGTAATTATGCATTACAGCGATATGGTATACCGGCCGCCCTACGAGGCGGATTCCGTGCTGCTGCAGGTGACAACCGGCTGCAGCCATAATAAATGCACGTTCTGCACTATGTACAGGGACGTAAATTTCAGAATATCCCCAATGAATGAGATCGAAGAAGATCTGGAAGAAGTCCGAACATACCGGCCCAGCGCAGACCGGGTCTTCTTGGAGAGCGGAGACGCCTTCGCCCTGTCGGCGGACCGGCTGCTGGCCATCGGTGAGAAGATCCACAATGCACTTCCCCGGGTGTCCATGATCACGGGCTACGCAACCATCATGAACGTCGCGTCCAAGACGGATGAAGAGCTGCGAGCGCTGGCAGCCGCGGGATTCGGGGAGATCAACATCGGCCTGGAATCGGGCCTGGACGAGGTCCTTTCCTTCATGAACAAAGGCTATTCTCTGGACTTTGCCCGCAGGCAGCTGACTCGGCTAAAGGAAGCGGGAATGCCTTTTTCACTGAACATCATCAACGCAGCGGCGGGCCCGGAGAAGATAGAACAGCACGCGGCGGCCAATGCAGCGATCTGCAATGAGATGCAGCCCTATCTGATTTTTATCTCGCCGCTTCATGTGGATCCGGGCAGCGATCTGGAGAAGATAGCAGAAGCAGGCGGCTTCCGAGAGAGCACTTTGGGACAATACATTTCAGAAGAAATTGAATTTCTGGAGCAGCTGGAGATGGAGGACACCGTATTCTTCGGCATCCATGTGTCCAACCCCATCAAGGTGCTGGGTCAGCTGCCCGGGGAGAAGGACCGGCTGCTGAAGGAACTGAAGACGGGCATGCACCGTCTCAGTGAGAGCTGGCTGAACGCCCACCCGACGAAGGGGCCGGAGGGGAGACTGTATGCGTTTGTGTAACGCGGGGAGCCAGAGGTAAAAAAGATCCGCGCTTAAACATAAGCGTGGATTAAGGAGAGTTCCTTCTCATTTGCTCGGAGGCTGGCTGCGAGGTCATAATTAGTCTGCAGGTTTGTCCAGAATTCCGGGCCGGTCTTGAAGTAAAGTCCGAGCCTGAGTGCTGTGTCTGCAGTAATGCTCCGTTTTTCGCGGCATATTTCGCTTATCCGCGTAACGGGCACATGGATGTCCATAGCAAGTTTATTCTGGGATATTCCCAGGGGTTTGAGAAATTCCTCCCGCAGAATTTCTCCAGGGTGAATAAGATTTTCTGTGCGCACCGAAATTCCTCCTTTCCTCAGTGGTAATCGACGATCTCTACATCCGTTGCATCCTGATCATTCCGGCAAAAGCAGATACGGTATCTGTCCTTAATGCGGATGCTGTATTGTCCCTCACGGTCGCCCTTCAGCGACTCCAGCCTATTTCCTGGAGGAACCTTGAGTGCTGTCAGACTTATTGCTGCATTGAGCATATCCAGCTTCCGCAGTGCGATCCGCTCACAGCTTTTAAACCGACTGGAATGACCAGCTTCAAATAGTTGTTCTGTTTCCTTTGATGCGAATGACTTAATCATATTTATATTATATAACGCGGTACGTTAAACGTTAAACATAATAATCTGTTCTGGGAATGTAAAGGGTTATCAGGAAGGGCAATGAGAGAGAAGTATCAGGAATACAAACGATGGAAAGAAGCAATGACAGCCAGGCGTTGGTTTCCCTTTGCTGAAATGGCACTGGACCTCGTCCTGGCTGTTCTTACGGTGTTCCCGCTCATGTGGAAGCTGGTCCGGGACGTGCCTTTTTCCTACGAAGTCAACGACGACGCGGTGATCGTCCAGATCCTGAACGGCTCCTTTACGGGCACGCCGGATCCCCACGGCATTCATGTCCGGGAGCCCCTGACCCTGCTGATGACCTGGCTCTATGAGCACGTTCCGGACGTTACATTCCTGGGTGTGGATTTCCCGGATATAAACTGGTATGTGGGAACTATCGTTATCATAGAAGTCCTGGCGCTGATCGCTGTACTGTACCGGATCCTGGAATATTTCCAATGCAATCGTCTTCTGATCTGCCTGGTGTTCTGGCTTCTCTGTCTGATCCTGTGGAGCCCATGCTTTGCCCATATGACATTCACCACAGCGGCTGCGTTTATGAGCTGCATGGCTTTGTTATATTTCGGATTCAGCGAATGGGATGCGATCTGGCGTCCCTGGAATGCCGCGATCACAGCGGCCATGTGCATTGCCGGCTGGTGCCTGCGGGCTTCCTGCCTCTACATGATCCTGCCCTTTCTCGTCGCGGAACTCATCTTTAAGTTTCATAGCCATCTGTTCAAATCATGGAGGCCCTGGGCCTTTATCCTGATATTTGCCGCGCTGGGCGGATGGGCGTGGCAGGTCAACGAACGAGCCTACAGTTCAGAAGGCTGGCAGAACTTCCTGGAATACAACCGGCAGCGGGCCTATCTGCAGGACTACGGCAGGTTCAGCGAGTACAGCCAGGACAGAGCGTTCTACGATTCCATCGGTATGTCAGAGCAGGAAGTTCACGCCATGATCCACTATTCCTACTGCATGGTCGACGGTTACGGTCCGGAGGTGATCGGAAAAGTTTATGAGCACCAGCGGGCGGTGTCCGGCGAGAAATACAGCGATAATGTTATAAGGAAAGTCAGGATGGAACCCGGGGCGGTCAGGGCTTTGTTGAAGCACCTCGATTCCTATCGAGAGAAAGCCCGCGCCATGGTCCATGAGCAGGGTAAGGTACAAAGCCCTCTCCGCCGGGCTTCCACCGATGTCTGGCCCGCGGCACTGCTCTTCCTGGCGCTGGCAGTGATCTGCTTTCGGAAGGAACATCTGCCGCAGTTTCTGCTGTTTCTGTGTGAGGGGGCGGCGTTTATTGTCATCCTCGTTTTGGAATGGGAATATCTGGCGATGAATGGCCGGTTCCCCCTGCGGGTGGAAGAGGCCATGCGCCTCACAACGTTCTGCACGGGGATCCTGATGCTGGGTCATTTCGCCTTTCTGACGCGGGAGAGCCGGCTGGCCCGTGTTCCGTGGCCGGCGCAGCTGCTGGTCCTTGTGCTGGCGCTGACCATCCCGGCCGGAGGAGCAGCGGCATGGGCGGACCAGTACATGGATGAGCTGGCTCAGATCCAGAACGAGCGCAACGCCGCCAATACGGAAAAACAGGAGATCCTGGAATACTGCGGCAGGCATGAGAAGAATCTGTATATCCTGAATACGGGCAGCTTTATCAAGTCGTCTACGCCTTATGATGATTTTCACCAGGGCAACTGGATGATGTCGGGCAGCTGGTCCGCCTACAGCCCGCTCTATTATGAGAAACTGGATGACTGGAAGACGAAGGACCTGGCGTCGGATTTCCTCCAGCGGGAAAATGTACGGGTGATCACCAGGGGAAAGCGGGATATGGCTCATATCATGGGCATCGATGACAGCAGCCGGGTCACGTCGCAGATCGTGGATCAGTACCGGACGAGAGACGGGACACTGTTTTGCATATACCGGGTGGAGCAGGTCAGCAGCGCGCAGTGACTGCTGCGGGCTGCTGACATAGCTGAAAATACTCATATTTTCAGAGCTTCGTAATCAGTTCTGTTGGTGTGAGGGCGGTGATCTTACTTGAATTGAAATCTCTGACGTTTCTGGTTACGATATAGTCCGCGCGGATCCTTTCTGCGATTACATTCTGAATAGCATCCTCAAAATCTTCCCATTCTAAAATCGCCGCTTTATTGAGATCTGTGCCGGTGAAATCAGCGAACTCAAAGATCAGGGATAATTGTGTCAGTACTTCCCTGATCATTGCCGGAGTGAGCTCTCTGCGCATAACATATACAAGATTAGCGAGAGTAAGCGTTGTAACAAAGCCTGTTGCTCTGTTTATTTCGCATAGTTTCCATACGGTGGCGGAGTCTCTGTAATAAGGTTCTCTTTTCTGAAGAACAACCAGAATAATGTTCGTATCAACGAGCAGATTCATACTTTTCCCTCAGCAGTTCGGCTTTGGCATCGTCAAGATCAGTCTTTTCCTTCAGGATGCCTGTCAGCGAGTCTGTCAGGTATGACACGGTCTCGTTCTTTGGAACCAGCCGTCCGACTTCACGTCCGTTTTTTGTCACGAGAATTTCCTGTCCGCCTGCGACCAGCCTAAGATAATATCCGAAATTGTTCTGCATCTCCGTAGCAGTTGCAGTGATTACTGTCATGGTTAACGCCTCCATTAGCTAATTATATTATGGGATAAATTAGCTAATTCGTCAACTGGATTTCTTTAAAACCATGAAATGGTTATTATCCTGCGGAAAATGTCGCCTGCCCGGCGACCTGTTTTTTGCAAGTACTTTTTCCAGAAAGTTGCAAGTAATTTTTGGAGAATGTTGCATCTCCAAATTGGAGAAAGTTGCAAGCGG
>OMXT01000072.1 GCA_900315125.1 uncultured Eubacteriales bacterium | reverse complement strand
TGTCCACAGTATCTGAATGTATTAAACCACAGTATTGAAGAAGAAAGGAATAATGGTGTTTTTGCTTCTATAAACATCATACAAGGAGTTCAATGAAAAAAGAACGTTGTGAAAGAGCGAACAAATTCGGCATGTGTCCTTTTGTCACCGCCCAGCAGCTCCTTTCCGGCAAATGGGCTATACTGATCATGAATTCTCTGAAGGATGATCCCCGGCGATTCAATCAACTCCAGAAGGAAATAGATATTACACAGGCAACCCTTGCTGCACAGCTGAAAAAGCTGGAATCGGAGGGGCTTATTACCCGTACGGTTTATCCGGAGGTACCGCCGAGAGTCGAATACGCTCTGACGGAAATCGGGAAGGAATTCTATCCAGTGCTTGACAGCATAGAAGCCTGGGGAAATAAATACATCGATTATCTGCAGCAGAAAAATGATTCCGGTAAAGATTAATTGCCTTCTAAGATTAATATACCTCAGGCAAGGAAGACACTCATCGAACTATGTACTTTAATAGTGACTAATAAATTTGCTAATATCTTTCTTGTAATGTGCAGCTCGAATATAATTAGCATGAAAGAAATGATGACCTGACAATACAGGAAAGGAGCAAATTATTATGTTGAATGAAAATGTTGTAAAACTGCTGAAGGAAAATATCTGGGATCTGGCTACATGCTCTGATGGGAAGCCGAATGTTGTACCTGTTGCTTTTAAGGACGTAACGGATGAAGGGAAGCTTGTAGTAGGGGATGTCTTTTTAGAGACTACACTGAACAGTATCAAGGCAAATAATGGTAAAATAGCCATATCCGCATACGATGCCAATAATCTGGAAGGTTACCAGATCAAGGGTACCGCTGAGTATGCTACAGAAGGCGCTGTCGTTGACACATTTAAGGCAATGGTAGAGAAGATGTTCCAGGGCGCTGCTACCGCAAAGGGTGCCCTTATTATATCCGTTGATCAGGTTATTGTGACTACACCCGGAGCAGAAAACAAGAAGGTTCTCTGATCTGCAGTCTCCAAATAACAGCTAGTCAGGAAGCCGCGCCCTTCTGCGGCTTCCGCCATTCGGCAGAAATACCAAAGAAATGGTGAAAGGATGCATACATGTATCAAAAGAAAACAGATACTGATATCCGCTGTCCCCTTGAATATGGACTGGAAATTTTCGGAGGCAAATGGGACTCCAGAGTAATTTGCGTTTTGAATGCAAAGGACGTGCTCCGATACAGTGAGATCCGCCGCGAAATGGGCAATGTCACAGATGCAGTCCTTGCCTCCACATTGAAAAAACTGATATCTAATGATTTAATCAGAAGGAAGTCCTACGATGAAATTCCGCCCCGTGTAGAATACAGTCTCACCGAAAAGGGAAAATCCGTGGTGCCGATTCTGCAGAGCATATGCAAATGGTCCGGAATATTTTATAAAGAAGACAGCGACCATCCAATGGCGCAATGTCAGAAATGCGATTACAAGTAGTAATCGTTGCGGAATACCTGAAAATCCCAGAGGTTATAATATGATTACATATACGACTGAAAAGAATTTTACTCAGGATGAGGTAGTTCATCTGTTTAAATCTGTCGGTTGGATTTCCGCGGAATATCCTTCCAGGCTATATAAAGCACTGATGAATTCAGGAACGGTGGTCACTGCGAGGGCTGACGGTAAGCTGGCTGGTCTTGCGCGAGCCATAGATGATACAGAATTAGTTGCCTTTCTGCACTATGTACTCGTGGATCCGGCATACCAGGGCAAGGGAATTGCCGGAACTATGATTGAGAAGATGAAAGATGTCTATAAAGACTATTTATATATCGAGGGCATGCCGGAAAATAAAGATAATGTTGCCTTTTATGAGAAGCATGGATTTAAGCAGATGAAAAACGGGGCGGCGATCCAAATCTGCAATTTTTCTATTCAGGATTAACGGCGCATTGTACGGGTCGCTGATCCCTACATATTATCGCACCTGCTCCCGGAGCTGCTCAAGAAATGCTTTGACTGCTGGAGAGAATGTCTGGTATTTCTTTGTGACAATGTAAGCATCAACAGTAATATCCGGATCAAAAGGACGGAACGTAAGATTCCGTTCGCCGGATGTGTCGATCAGTCCCTTATTCAGGCGTTCCATGACCGTCTGGGCATCTCCGCTGAATGTATGGAAACGGATGTCTGGATAAATTTCATGCAGTTTACTGAATGTTTCTGTAACAAAGGCCATTGCGGACGTTTCCCCACAGCCGATAGTGATATCCCCGCCGATGATCCCGTTATCCTGCCGGATGGCATCTTCAGTAACAGCGGCAGCGGTGGGTTCGCCCTTTCTGCGGCTCAGGTCGATGTGAGGATCAAGGCTGTGGTCACAGCGGCGCTGGTGGACATCAGCGGCAACAGGAATATGATCCCGGAAGATCAGCAGGAGGCAGTGAAAAGATCCCTCTGCGAACAGAGATGGAAGGATTTCGAAAACGGCACCCCGGAAGTCAACCACAGTTTCCCGGAAACCGTTTCTGAGAAAATACCGGACGAAATCACAGACCCGATGGCAAGAGAGCTCTTCAGTTATGACGATGTGACGAAGATCCCCTTTGATAAGATCGATGATTTCCTGAAGGAAAGTCTAAAATAAGACATGAAAAGAGCGGGGCGGTCTCAGAATAATGAGGCTGCCCCGCTTTGTCAGCAGATGATCATTTGAGTACCCGCAGAACATTCTCTACGGACATTACAGATTTTTCCTGTTCGATCTCATTTAAAGCCGTCTGAAGATTGGATCGGTTTATATCATAAACAATGAAAATCACCGGGACCGTCTTGCTGTAGCTGTTGCCGCCGCTTCGCTGGATCATTGTCTGGATACCTATGCCATGGCGGCCGAATACGGAGCCGATGCGGCCAAGCATGCCTGGTCTGTCAACAGCGGCAAGGCGAATATAGTACTTTGAATTTCCTTCTCCATTATAATAGAGTTTGGCATCATAGCGAAGAGGTGGCGTCAGGTCATACGCGGAGCCTTTCTGAATCTCTCTTGCAACGGATATGATATCGCCTGCAACGGCGCTGCCCGTGGGCATGGATCCTGCTCCCTTACCATAGAGCATCAGATCCCCCACCGCATTCCCGGACAGGTAGACTGCATTATATTCATTATTGATTCCTGCCATGACGTGATCTTCAGGAACGAGGGTCGGCTGGACGCTGGCCTCCAGCTTGCTGCCTTTTTTCTTGGCACTGGCGAGGAGTTTGATCCGGTATCCGAACTCCTTCGCGAATTCGATATCCGCACTTGCAATATCTGTAATACCCTTCGTCGGAATCTGGCTCTGGGGGAGACCGAAGCCGTAGATCATGGATATAAGAATGGACAGCTTATTTCCCATATCAATACCTTCTACATCCGCTGTCGGATCCGCTTCAGCGAAGCCCTTTTCCTGCGCGTCCCGAAGAGCAACGGCATAATTTGTTCCATGCTCCGTCATCTGTGTCAGGATATAGTTCGTCGTTCCGTTCAGGATGCCAAGGATCTCACTGAACTCATTGGCAGCCAGAGGATCCTGGATCGCAGTAAGGATAGGGATCCCTCCTGCAACACTGGCCTCAAAACGGAGAAGAACATGGTTCTCCTGGGCCAGTTCCTGGAGCATCTGTCCGTTGGCCATGATCGCGGCCTTGTTTGCAGTAACGACGTGTTTACCTGACGCAAGAGCCTGTGCCATATACTCTGTGGCCGTGTCGATGCCGCCAATCAGCTCAACGACGATCTGTATTTCCGGATCATGGAAGATTTCATCGGCATCCGTAACGTATTTTTCTTTGGGAATATCGATGCCCCGGTCCCGCTCAGGATGGCGGTTCAGAATCTTCGTAATTTCAAGAGATACGCCGGTTGCCTCTTCTATTTTCCGGCGATTCATTTCCAGTGTGCGGTACGTACCCTTTGCAACAGTTCCGATACCGAGCATTCCGATTTTTATTGTCTCCATGGCGCTCCTTTATGATAAATAATTATGCTGAATAATTTTGGATGTTCCATCTTAACCGCACGCGGATCATTTAACATATGATACTTTAGTAATTTTAGCAGAGTAAGCCGACTAATTCCAGTCGCAATGAAGTAATAAGGAAACTGGCATATTTCATCACAGAAATAAACAGGAAATAAATTTGCTGCAACAGGACATCAAACTCTTGCGCCTTGCTGTTAAACACTGCATAATAAAGTATTGGAGGTCAGCGTATGAAACCTGTAATCGGAGTTATGCCGCTGTGGGATGATGAGAAAGAATCTCAGTGGATGCTCCCGGCATATTTTGATAAAATAATCGAAGCGGAATTTCGATCGGATGAATCGTCCCGGAGAATTTTCCGCGGTTTTGTCCAGGCATGCGGCCGATTCATGGCAAAACGCGTATAATAATTTATCACAGAAAGGATTAAGCATGCTCCGTTATTATTTGGCGGAGGCGGGAGCATGCTGCGGTAAAGAATATGAAAAACACTATGATAAAGGCAGGCGCTGTCGTACTTAATACGAAGATCGCAGATCCTCTGCGCAACGCGGAGGAGATCATCCGGCAGATGGAGGATCATCGGGACTGCGGTCTTCTGGCATTCCCGGAGCTTTGCATAACAGGATATACCTGTGCGGATTATTTCGGGCAGGATGCCCTTTATGAGAAGTCCCTGGAAGCACTGAAAAAGATAGCGGACGCGACCGCCGGGCTGTCGGGCATGACTGCAGCCGTCGGTTGTCCTGTTCGCTATGGAAATTCCCTGTATAACTGCGCCGTGTTCATCTCTGAAGGATCGGTGAAGGCTGCGGTCCCCAAGAGTTTTATCCCCATGTACAGCGAATTTTATGAAGGCAGATGGTTCACATCCGGCGGAGGCATCGCAGGCAGAACGATTCGTATCAACGGAGAAGATGTTCCCTTCGGCACGGATATTCTTCTCAGTGACGAGAGAAGCGGGGCACTGATCGGGGCGGAGATCTGTGAAGATCTCTGGGTGCCTCTTCCGCCGAGCACGAAGGCTGCACTGGCCGGGGCAAACATCATTGTCAATCTTTCCGCCAGTGACGAAGTCATCGGCAAGCAGGAATACCGGCGAAGCATCGTTTCGAATCAGTCTGCATCCTGCTACTGTGACTATATCTATGTTTCCGCGGGGACTGATGAGAGCAGCACAGACCTTGTCTTCTCCGGCCATACCGTGATTGCGGAATGCGGTAAAGTCCTGGAAGAATCTATTTTTGAGCCGTCTTCCCACGTCAGCACTGCACTGCTGGATCTGGGCGTTTGCCGCTATAACCGTCTTCATCAGAACACGTTTTCCAGTGAAGAGACAGGAAAATACCGTCTCATCAGCACATCGGCGCAGCCTGCCGGCGGAAAGGGCGAACTGAATTCCGATGGGCTCCTCGATATACTCAGGGCCGAGAATTATACGATCGGCAAGAATCCCTTTGTTCCCCCAGACATGGAAGAGCGGGGGAAACGCTGCAGGATGATCCTTCAGATGCAGGCAAACGGCCTCGCCACAAGGATCAGAAATACCGGGATTCGGACTCTCGTTATCGGGATCTCCGGCGGCCTGGACAGCACGCTGGCATTGCTGGTCGCCCATGAGATGAAGAAGCTGGTGCCCGACGCTCATATCATCGCCATCACCATGCCGAACAGGGGCAATACCACATCGCTGACTTATACCAATGCGATGACGCTCATGAGGCTCCTTGCCGACGACGTCCGCGAAGTGCCCATTGGCGACGGCGTCAGGAGTCACCTGGCGGATATCGGCCACAGCGGGGAATATCAGGGAGAAGGGGACACGGCATACGAGAATGCCCAGGCCAGGATGCGCACATACATCCTCATGGATACGGCGAATATGGAGGGCGGTCTTGTCGTCGGTACCGGTGATCTCTCGGAGCTCGCTCTTGGATGGTGCACATATAACGGCGACCACATGTCGATGTACGGCGTCAATGCCTCAGTTCCTAAGACCCTCGTTCGTTATATCTGCGAGTCCTATGCCCATACCTGCGATAATGAAGAACTTGCCAATGTTCTACTCAGCGTTGCAGCCACCCCGATCACGCCGGAGCTGACGCCCTCGCGGAATGGCAGGATCGCGCAGAAAACCGAAGATAAAATTGGAAAATACGATCTGAACGACTTTTTCCTTTATTATGTAATGCGATACGGCATGGAACCGGACAAGATCCTTGCATTCGCAAGATATGCATATGACGCCGACAAGGAAATGGTCAGGACAGCGCTGATCCGTTTCTACCGGCGCTTCTGCAGCCAGCAGTTTAAGAGAAGCTGCCTTCCTGACGGACCTAAGATCGGATCGGTCACACTGAGTCCCAGGGGAGACTGGAGGATGCCCAGTGATCTGTCTGCCGCACTGATGACGGAGATCCTGGAAAATGACTGAACTTGTTGTTTAGAAGGAGGTATTTTAGATAAATGGGGACATTAACATATATGCTGGCAGTTATACTCGGTCTGGTGCAGGGACTCGCTGAATTTCTGCCCATCAGCAGCAGCGGCCATCTGGCTCTGCTCCAGTATTTCTTTGGAATCAAGGGGGATTCCGTCCTGCTGTTCACCGTTTTGCTCCACGTCGGCACGCTGGTATCTGTTTTCATCTGTTACTGGAGCGACATTGTAGAGCTGATCAAGGAGTTTTTCCTTACTATAGCGGACGTATGCCGCGGCAGGGGACTCAGAATCGATTCATCTCCCCACAGAAGACTGATGGCCATGATCATCGTTGCCACCATACCTACAGGCATCATCGGCGTCCTGTTCAACGATACATTTGAAAGTTTTTATTCCAACATCGTTGTCATCGGCGCCGGTCTGATTATCACGGGCATCATATTGAAAGTGGCAGAGAAAATCGGCAGCGGCAAAAAAGACGTCATGAAAATGAATTACCGCAATGCTATTTTCACAGGCATCATGCAGGGCATCGCGATCACGCCGGGCATTTCCCGGTCCGGGTCCACCCTGTTCGGCAGCCTTGTCACCGGACTTGAGAGAAAGTTTGCAGTAAAATACGCGTTTCTGATCTCTATCCCGTCCATACTGGGATCCTTCGTACTGGAACTTCCAGCAGCAGTAAAGGCAGGAACAGCAGGCATGCCCGTGGGACCGGTCCTTGTGGGCGTACTGGTTGCGGCGGTCTCAGGCTTTATCGCCATCAAATGGATGATCAGCGTTGTATCCAATAAGCATCTCAGCGGGTTCAGCTATTATGTCTGGATCCTGGGTGCATTCGTTATATTCTGGGGCGTAACTCACTAGCTGGAGGATACGGGGCATGAGTAACAAAGTCCTGACCGACAATCTTGCCTACGAGGTTCTGTCCGTCGTTTCTGAAATACCGGAGGGAAACGTTGCCACATACGGTCAGATCGCCCGGCTGATCGGCAGACCCCGCAATTCCCGTCTTGTGGGTAAAATTCTCAGCAATGCAGAATACTATGGGGAATATCCCTGCCACAGAGTAGTAAATCACAGCGGCAGGCTTGTCCCCGGCTGGCAGGAGCAGGGAGCGCTGCTCCTCCGCGAGGGCGTACAGCTGAAAGACGAGTACCATGTGGACCTGATGCAATACCAATGGGACGAATAAGTCCGGTTTGTTATTGTGAACAGGTCCAATTTATGGTATAACAAAAAAAGTAAAGAAATTGTATTAGATGCTGAAACTTTTTATTATTTAAGGAGTGTTTTATGGCGAATATTGATTTAACGAAGTACGGGATCACCGGAACAACAGAGATCGTTTACAATCCGTCTTACGAGGATCTCTACATCGCAGAGACAGATCCATCGCTGACAGGATATGATGTGGGGCAGAAGACAGAGCTGGATGCTGTCAATGTTATGACAGGAATTTATACAGGACGTTCCCCCAAGGACAAGTACATTGTCATGGATGAGAATTCCAGGGATACGATCTGGTGGAATTCTGAAGATTATCCTAATGATAACCATCCGGCAAGCGAAGAGACCTGGGAAGCGGTGAAGAAGATCGCTAAAGACGAACTCTGCGATAAGAAATTATACGTCGTAGACGGATTCGTAGGGGCGAATAAAGATACGCGCATGGGCGTCCGCTTCATCATGGAAGTCGCATGGCAGGCGCACTTCGTACGCAATATGTTTATCAAACCGACGGCAGAGGAGCAGGAGAACTTCGAACCGGACTTTGTTATATACAACGCTTCTAAGGCTAAGGTAACGAATTATAAAGAACTTGGTCTGCGCTCCGAGACCTGCGTCATGTTCAATGTAACAAGCCACGAGCAGGTCATCATCAATACATGGTACGGCGGCGAGATGAAGAAAGGCATGTTCTCCATGATGAACTACTATCTGCCCCTGAAGGGCGTCGCTTCCATGCATTGCTCCGCCAATACTGATCTTAACGGTGAGAATACAGCGATTTTCTTCGGGCTGTCCGGCACAGGCAAGACAACGCTGTCTACAGATCCCAAGAGACTCCTCATCGGCGATGATGAGCACGGCTGGGACGACCAGGGCGTATTCAACCTGGAAGGCGGCTGCTATGCCAAGGTCATCAATCTGGACAAGGATGCTGAGCCGGATATTTACAATGCGATCAAACGCAACGCGCTGCTGGAGAATGTAACCGTTGATAAGGACGGCAAGATAGACTTTGCGGATAAGAGTGTCACGGAGAATACGAGAGTATCCTATCCGATTGACCATATCAAGAATATCGTACGGCCGATCTCTGCTGCACCGCCGGCGAAGAACGTCATATTCCTGTCTGCAGATGCTTTCGGCGTACTGCCGCCGGTAACGATTCTGTCACCGGAACAGACACAGTATTATTTCCTGTCCGGATTTACAGCGAAGCTGGCGGGCACAGAACTGGGCATTACTGAGCCTGTACCTACATTCTCCGCATGCTTTGGCCAGGCATTCCTGGAGCTGCCTCCGACGAAGTACGCTTATGAACTGGTACGCAAGATGAAGATGAGCGGGGCCAAGGCTTATCTTGTCAATACCGGATGGAACGGAACGGGCAAGAGAATCTCCATTAAGGATACCAGAGGCATCATCGATGCGATCCTGAACGGGGCGATCAACGAGGCACCCACGAAGAAGATCCCCTATTTCAATTTCGAGGTTCCTACGGAACTTACCGGCGTGGACAGCGGCATTCTTGATCCCAGAGATACCTATGATGATCCGGCAGAGTGGGACAAGAGAGCAAAAGATCTGGCACAGCGCTTCATTAAAAACTTCGTAAAATACGAGGGGATTGAAGGCGGAAAGGAGCTGGAGAAAGCTGGCCCGGCCCTGTAAACAGGAGGAAAAACGCTTTTTCTCCAACTGAATAATCATGAAACAAAAGAGCTTTCGCCGTTGCGCGGGAGCTCTTTTATGATATACTGGGATAAGAAGTTTTTCACTGCAGCCGGAAACAGATCCTGATTGGAATGATGCTGGTCCGGGTAAGATTGGAGTAGCACATGAATCTTGTCAATGGATTTCAGGGTTTTTCTATAGCGGGAGTCATTTTTTTCGCGCTTTTATGTATCGGTATGATATGGACCATTGCCATAAACCGATATCGGGCGAAGCATCCCAAGCCTGAGACGAAGAAACCGCCCCGGCCCAAACGCAGTAAGAAACCAAAGAAAAAAAGAAGAATCATTAACCATGACCGCTTCGGTACAGAAATGTCCCGCAGCATACTGCAGGTACATGATAAGGAGACAGATTTGAACGACCATACAGCAGAGAAGAAAAGCAGAAAAGGAATCGTGATCCTGATCATAGTGATCATCATAGCGCTTCTGGCAGCCGGAGCTTATGCCCTTGATAAAACAGTGCTCCGGACAGACAATTTCCTGTCAGGCACAACGATAAACGGCGTCAATGTGTCTGGCATGACGGCGATCGAGGCTCAGAAGGCGCTGACAGAGGAGTGGAATACTCACGTCCTGATCATAAGGGAGAATGGGAAAGATACGGGGAAACTCACAGGATTTGATTTCCAGTATAACATCAGGAACAAGCTCAGGGAATGTCTGTATCCCGACTTTTTTACGGCATTGCGCAGAGCAGTGCAGCCTTCGAGCCGCAAGTACAGCATCGATATGAGTGTATCATCCTCCACAGATAAGTTTGATAAACAGTTTAAGAAACTGGCTGTAGTAAAGGCCGGTGACGGTACGGTCCAGGCGAAAAATGCCTATGTCGATCTTTCTAATACACAGTTCCGCATCGTGAAAGAAAAATACGGGAACAACCTGGATCAGGAAAAGCTAAAAAAGGCACTGCTCCTGAGCATTGGCAAGGGTGAACAGACATTTGACTACCAGGCGGATAAGTTTTACGAAAAACCGAAGATCACTTCCGATGATCCCTCGCTGAAGAAGGAGCAGGAGTACGCGGAAAAGTATCTTACAGCCAAGATCACATATGAGGCACCGAACGGAGATATCACGGTATCACCGGCGGATCTTAATAAAATGATCTCCGTTTCCGATGATGGGAAGATAACGACGGACAGCAAGGCAATCAGCAAATTTGTTGCGAAACTCGCGGACCAAGCCGATACTGCCGGTTCTACGAGAACGCTGAAGCTTGCCGGCGGTAAAACGACGGTATATGGCGGGAACTATGGATATGTCATTGACCAGAAGAAAGAGGCCAAGCGTCTGACGAAAGACCTGGCTTCTGGCAAAGACGTCACCCGTAAACCCAAGTATTCCCAGAAGGCATGGGGCAGTGAGCAGGGGAATGATATCGGCGACACCTACGTGGAGGTCGATATCAGCCGTCAGCATGTGTGGTGTGTGGAAAATGGAAAAACTGTCGTGTCCACCGATGTCGTAACAGGAAATGTAAATGAAGGGAACGGTACGCCGACAGGCACGTTCTCGCTGATGTATAAGGTATCGCCCTCTGTCCTGGAAGGCAGCAATAACGATGGGAGCAGCTATAAGACGCCGGTCAACTACTGGATGCCCTTCTGGGATGGCTGCGGATTCCACGACGCGGACTGGCGCTCTGCTTTCGGGGGTACGATATACAGAGGCAATGGCAGCCATGGCTGTGTAAACATGCCGCCTGCCCAGGCAAAGAAACTCTACAGCTATGTGGAAGCAGGCATGCCCATCATCGTGCATAACTGACATAATACATAGGATCAGAACTCTGCTGTAACGGCAGGGTTCTTTTTTAGGGGATGTCCGGCTGTGAAGATGAGGGTTGACTTTTCAGTAAAAAGTGATACAGTATATACATGGGCTGGCACTCAATGGCTTCGAGTGCTAACAAAGTAGACGGAGGCGAGATAATGGCAAAGAAACAGTTTAAAGCAGAATCAAAGAAATTGCTTGATATGATGATCAATTCCATTTATACGCATAAGGAGATCTTTATGCGCGAGATCATCAGCAATGCCAGTGACGCACTGGACAAGCTTTATTACAAAAGTCTGGAATCCGGAGATACAGGCATACAGAGAAAGGATTTCGTGATCAGCATCACACCGGACAGGGAAGCGCGTACGCTGACCATCAGTGATAACGGGATTGGAATGACGAAAGAAGAACTGGAAGATAACCTCGGCACCATCGCGCGCAGCGGAAGTCTGGAATTCAAGGAAGATCACGCGAACCCGGAGGCAGACAGCGCAGCAGCCAAGGCGGATAAGGCAACGGATATTATTGGTCAGTTCGGTGTCGGATTTTACTCCGCTTTTATGGTAGCAGACCATATTACCGTAACGTCCAGGGCTTACGGCAGCGACGAGGCCTTTGTATGGGAATCTGAGGGCGCAGATGGATTTACGGTTGAACCGGCAGAAAAGAGTTCCAACGGTACGGATATCACGATCCATCTGAAGGAAGATAAAGATGGAGAGAATTATTCACGCTTCCTGGAGGAATTTACGATCCGGGACCTTGTAAAGAAGTATTCTGATTATATCCGCTACCCGATCCAGATGATGGTAACCAAGACCCGTCCGAAGCAGGACCAGAATCCTGACGATGTGGACCCCCAGAAGGGACCGGAGATGGAAACCTATCAGCAGCTTGATACACTGAACACCATGGAACCCATCTGGAAGCGCCAGAAGAGCAAGGTAAGCAAGGAAGACTATAACGAGTACTATAAGAGCAAGTTCAATGATTACCTGGACCCGGCGAAGGTGATCCGCACAAGTGTAGAAGGCGTATCCAGCTATACCGCGCTGCTGTTTATCCCCAGTCACGTTCCTTATGATTATTATACAAAGGACTATGAGAAGGGTCTGAAGCTGTATTCCAGCGGCGTCCTGATCATGGACAAGTGCAAGGATCTTCTGCCGGACTACTTTAACTTCGTCCGCGGCCTTGTAGATTCCCAGGATCTTTCCCTGAATATTTCCCGCGAAATGCTCCAGCAGGACCGTCAGCTCAAGAACATCGCCAAGAACCTGGAGAAAAAGATCAAGCGGGAACTGGCAGCCTGGATGAAGGACGACAGAGAAGAGTATGAGAAATTCTACGAGAACTTCGGCCGCCAGATGGTTTACGGCCTTTATGAGAATTTCGGCATGAATAAGGATGTCCTGGCAGATCTTGTTCTCTTTTATTCGTCCTCGGAGAAGAAGAAGGTTTCGCTGGATGAATATATATCCCGGATGGGCGAGGATCAGAAGTATATTTACTATGCACCAGGCGAAACGGTCGATAAGATCGACATGCTCCCCCAGATCAAGGCGGCGAAGGAAAAAGGTCTTGAGATCCTTTACTTCACCGATGAAATCGACGAGTTTGCCATCAAGATGATCCGTGATTACAAGGATAAAGAATTCCGTTCGATCTCTGAGGAAGACATGAGGGAGAATCAGACGGAAGAGGAAAAGGAAGCGCTGAAAAAAGCGGAAGAAGAGAACCGCAGCATGCTTGACTTTGTTAAAGAAACGCTGGGCGACAGAGTGTCCGATGTTGTATTTTCCAATCGTCTTGCGGATGCGCCGGCAAGCCTCTCCACCAAGGGAGAGATTTCCCTCGAGATGGAAAAGACTATCAACCGTATGCCCAGTGAGCAGATGGTAAAGGCAGAGAAGGTACTGGAACTGAATCCGGAGCATAAGGTGATCCAGAAGCTGAAAGAGGAATGTGCCAGTGAAGAAACAAAGGAAGATGCGGCGGCTGTCAGCAGGCTGCTGTATGATCAGGCCATGCTGATCTCTGGTATTTCCATCGACGATCCCCTGCAGATGAGTGAAGATATCAACCGACTGATTGCCAGATAAGTCCTGACAAAAGTATAGACTATAATAAGATTATTGTAACGTCTCCCGAAAAGTGGTACTATATATAGTATCTACTTGGCGGGAGACATTACTATGAATAGAAATCAATTGGTTTTTGTTAATATTCTGCTTGGATTTGCGGCGGTTACGCTGCTGATGCTGTTTCTTTATCTTCCCGTGACTGTTCATGTACAGTACCGGACGATCAAAGGCAGCCATACGGAATCCTATGTGACGAATGCAGGAGATGTCCGCGAATTTGCCTCAGCTCTGAAAGAGAAATAAGACGGCACGAACATCATCGTTGATACGGATAAAGATCATGCTCTTACAAATAAAATGACGATCCGTGTGCGGAAAGGGACTTTTCGCTCCGCCACTGTGTTTGGAAAGGAGAAAAAACTCTGTCTATATCCGGGAACCGTCCAGGAAAATCTGAAGATAAACCATATTTCCTGCCATAAGGACGACGTGGTAACGCCGAAGATGAGCAGTGATGTCACAGACGACACGGCGCTGGATATCAAGGAAGTCCGCTATAAGACAGAGCAGGTCCACCAGACGGTCAAGTCGGAAAATAAGATCCTGCTTGACCGCACCGTTGCGTCGGGAACGATACGGGAAGAGGAGGGCTGTGACGGCGACGCCCTTTACCGGGTGAAGACTACATTTGTAAACGGGGAAGTCTCCAAGGTAGAGCGGAAATTCCTGAAATGGGTCAGGGAGCCGGAAGACAGCAAACTGACATTCGGTACCAGCGTTACCGGAGAAGACGGGCCTGTAAGTTACAGCAGGATATTCACCGGAAACACCACTGCATACTATGCCGGACCATCTGCCCATGGAGCGACAGGCCAGAGCTGTCATTACGGCACCTGCGCTGTCGATCCGTCCGTAATACCCTATGGAACGAGATTATACGTGGAAGGATACGGCATTGCCGTTGCCAATGACTGCGGCGGAGCGGTGAAGGGCAATGTGGTCGATCTTTATATGAACAGTCTCGGTGAATGCTTCCGATGGGGCAGGCGATATGTCAGAGTGTATGTCCTGGAAAACTGATGCAGCCGGCGCAGTCTGATGCAGACGGTATGTGTCCATACAGGATATTTAACAAAGAAAAATAGCAATTGATTTTTGTCTGACATGTGATATAATAGGCTAATGACAGGCGCCTATAGCTCAGCCGGATAGAGTAGCACACTCCGAATGTGAAGGCCAGCGGTTCGAATCCGCTTAGGCGCACCATCGGAAAACCGCAGGATGATATTCCTGCGGTTTTCCATATTTTCTGGAAGAATTATCCGTCTCTAACTGGCTGCCTGCGATGGGAGGTGAATGATATATGGCTGATAATAAGAGACGTCAGAATCGGACAGAAGATCAGAAGGTTATCTACCGGGTCTCTGCCGTCAGCATAGCAGCTAATTTATTTCTGACCGTTTTCAAGTTTGCGGCAGGCATTATCGGGCATTCTGCCGCAATGATCTCTGACGCAGTCCATTCCTCTTCGGATGTTGCGGGTACAGTTCTTGTTATCATTGGCGCACATCTTTCCGCGAAGGCACCGGACAAGGAGCATCCCTATGGACACGAACGGATAGAATGTGTCATATCCGTAATTCTTGCGAACATCCTTTTTTTCGTCGGAGCCGTCATTGGATATCACGGCCTTATGCGCATTCTTCACCCGGAGACTATATCCGTTCCGTCCGTACTGCCCCTGATCACAGCGGCAGTTTCCATTGGAGTCAAAGAGGGAATGTACTGGTATACGATACTGGCTGCCCGTAAGATCAATTCCGTCTCACTGAAGGCAGAAGCATGGCATCATCGTTCCGATGCACTGTCTTCTGTGGGCAGCTTCGTGGGGATTGCGGGTGCAAGAATGGGTTATCCTATTCTCGATCCTGCTGCCAGTACACTGATCGGGATCATGATCATCAAGGTAGCCATTGACATTTTCCGGGAGACCATGGCGAAGATGCTGGACACCACCTGTGATGACAGTGTTGTCGAGGAACTCCGCCGGGAAATACTGACGGTGGACCGGGTCCAGCATATCGATACACTGCGCACACGCCAGTTCGGTTCCAAAATGTACGTGGATGTGGAGATAACGATGGACGGGAGCCTTACTCTGAATGAAGCCCATAAGACGGCAGAGCAGGTTCATCATCTGCTGGAGAACAGCAATCCGCAGATCAAGCACTGCATGGTGCACGTCAACCCGGATACAGAAACAATTCACTAAAGAGAAGTAATCAGGAGGTTAGCTATAATGAGGTTCAGCCACGCATTTCTCAGGATATATGACAGAAAGATCGCATCAGGCGAGATCACTTTCAGCAGGAGCGGGATCGATAAGAACGACTTTACAAGGCTTTGTATTGATCCGGACTATGTTATCAGCCAGGAGGCTCTTGAACTCGTCTGCGACAGGATGCATCTCGACCAGGAGGAAAGAGATCTGCTGTACCGTCTCGCTGATTATGATTGATTTGTTCGGGCAAAACACGTATAATATTTACAGGTGTGGATTCCCAGCAGTGTGGATCCGTTTTCGAACAAACACAAAAAGAGGTGATTTCAGATGAAACTCAGGAATAAATGGACTCTGTTCAGTATCTGTACCATAGCGGCAGTCATTCTGTGCGCCGCATATAATGAACTGCAGGAAGAAGAAAAAGAAGAGATATGACCCGTCGATCTGTCGGATCAGTAATAGAATATGACAAAAAACCGGAGAGATTACTTCATCTTTCCGGTTTCTTTTATTATGCCTTTGTAAAGATCGTATTAAACAGTTTGGTTCCCTCGATAAGTATGGACTCGTCGAAATTGAAGTTAGAACTGTGAAGGGGGATTCCTGTTCCCGTTCCCAGGAAGAAAAACACTCCCGGAATCTTTTTTTCATAGAATGAGAAATCCTCAGCGATCATGGAAGGCTTGCGGAGTTCTACGAAATTCATATGGCGTTCCAGCAGTTCTCCCTTGATCTTCTTATAAAGATCCGGATCATTGATCACGGCAGGGTGAGACTTGGACGTATCGATCTGAAAGCGGACATTGAGTTTATTGCCGATTTCCTCTGCATAATGTTGCATAGCATCGGTCAGTTCTTCCTGTGTGGATTCTTCAAACGTCCGCATTGTGCCGCCGATGGTTGTATGGTCGGAAATCGCATTCAGGACGGTTCCGCTTTCCAGTTTTCCGAATTTAAGAATGGAGCGCTGCGGTACATTCTTTGTCTTATACTGGTAAACATTATCAATAAACTCACAGGCGGCAAACAGGGCGTCATGACCTTTTTCCGGCTCTGCCGCGTGGGCGCTCAGACCATTGATCGTTATTTTAATGCTGGTTGAATGGGCCATCATGGGGCCGGGGCGGGTGGCAATCTCTCCCTTTGCCAGTGAAGGCCACAAATGCAGTCCGAAAATTGCCTGAACGTTAAACTTATCAAAAAGATGTGTCCCGGCGATCATGCGCGCACCGTCAATGGTCTCCTCCGCCGGCTGGAACAAAAGCAGGGCATTATACTTAAATATCTTATTTTCCCGTTTATAATCATCCAGCAGATTAGCAAAGCCCAGCAGGTTCGCCATATGACCGTCGTGACCGCAGGCATGCATGCATCCCTCTATGGTGGAGGCAAAGGGCAGGCCGGGGTCCTCCTGGATCGGCAAGGCGTCCATATCTGCCCGGAAGCAGATCGTCTCCGGTCTTCCAAAATCAAAGTATGCGATGATTCCTGTCTTGGCAATAGGCTGGATCTGGCAGTCCATTTTCTCCAATATGTTTCGGATATATGCCCCGGTCTTATAAACATAAAAGCCCAGTTCCGGTATCTGATGGAGATCCCGGCGATAGGCGGTGATTTTCTCTATCAGTTCACTATAATCTGTCATGTCCGCTCCCTTCCTGTCTGCGTCTGACTTCAGTTCTGCTGTTCATCATAATGTAATTTGGCGAATTCGTCAATTAATCCGGGTCAATTTACTTCATAAACACAAAGAAATGTGTTAAAATTGTGCCTATGGACAATCAGAGAAAAAGAAACAAAACACGCAGGAAAAGCGGCGGCAAAAAGCGAAAGAAAAGAAGCGGTCCGCGCCTAGGGGATCACCGGGTTGGGATACTGGTCACATCCATGATCCTGACTGCGGCATTTATCTTTATTTTCTGTGCTTTCTATGTTGTTACAGGAAATTACAGCGGTCTTGGGGACAAAGAAAAGTTCAGCCATAATCCGTATCACAACGCGGCGTTTTACAGCGAGAACGGGTTTCGCAATTATAACGACGGCACCTATCATTCTGCGGCTGGGATCGATGTTTCGACATTCCAGCATGAGATTGACTGGGAAAAAGTGAAGAAGGACGGCGTCCAGTTTACCATGATCCGTGTCGGGTACAGCAGCACAGATTCCGGAGCCATTCATATCGATGATCGGTATTCAGAAAACATCCGGGGCGCCCGGAGGGCTGGGATCGATACAGGTGTTTACTTTTTCTCCCAGGCCGCCACGACAGAAGAGGCAGTAAAGGAAGCAAAATTCGTTATTCGCCATATCCGCGGCCGCGGCATTACATATCCCGTGGCCTTCGACATGGAGCATACAGAAAATGACCGGATCAGCGGTTTGACGAATCTGGAAAGAACGGAGATCGCTGACGCGTTCTGCACCATTATAAAACAGCACGGGTATCAGCCAGTGGTTTATGGAAATCCCACATGGCTCATGGGAGAAGTGGAACTTCCATATCTATCCCAATATCCTATATGGCTGGCTCACTATACTGACCGCACATCTTTTCCTCTGAAATATGTCATGTGGCAGTATACTGACTCCGGAACGGTGGACGGGATAAAGGGTAAAGTGGATAAAGATATATATATTAAAAAATATAATGTTAATTAACCTATAAAAGTGGTATATTTATAACCGAGTGCGTAACGACAGAGAACAGCAGGAGGATGACAATGAATAAACTGAAAGATCTTTTTCACGGCGACAGGACAGTATTGTCTTTCGAAATATTTCCACCAAAGCACGATGGTTCCATAGAGACGATCTATGATACCCTGGAGCAGCTCCACGATCTGAAGCCGGATTTTATCAGCGTGACCTATGGCGCCAGTGGGAGCATCGCCGATAACCGGACGGTGGAAATCGCTTCTCTGATCCGCAATAAATATGATCTGAACACAGCAGCGCACCTGACCTGTGTCAACTCCAGCAGGGAGGAAATAGATATCGTGCTGGAACGGCTGCATCAGAACGGCATTGAAAATATTCTCGCTCTACGGGGCGATATCGTTCCGGATGTTCCTCGCAAGAAGGACTTCGCCCACGCCAGCGATCTGATTACTTATATTAAAGGAAAAGATTATGACTTCGGTATTTCGGGAGCATGCTACCCGGAGGGACACCCACAGAGCCCGGATACGGTCAGTGATGTTCGGAACCTGAAGAAAAAGGTGGATGCTGGTGCGGAGCATCTGATTTCACAGCTTTTCTTCGACAACCAGATGTTTTATGATTTTGTGGACAAAGCCAGGATCGCAGGGATAGACGTACCTATCGAGGCGGGAATCATGCCTGTGGTTAATAAGAAACAGATCGAGCGCATGGTGTCTCTGTGCGGCGCCAGCCTTCCGGCGAAATTCACGAAGATGATGCAGCGCTATGAGAGCAGACCGGATGCCATGAGAGACGCGGGCATTGCTTATGCGACGAACCAGATCGTGGATCTGCTGGCCCACGGGGTGGACGGCGTTCATCTGTATACTATGAATAACCCCTATATCGCGCGGCGTATCTGTGATAACATAAGATCATTATTCTAATCCCGGAAGGAGAACAGACAGTTGAAGACCTTTGACGAATTATTTAATCAGGACAGTTTTATATTCCTTGACGGAGGTTTCGGAACCATGATCCAGCAGAGCGGAGCTCCTGCGACCCGTGTTCCTGAGCTTTTCAACATTACGGATCCCCAGCTGATCCAGGGTATCCACAGAAAATATATTGACGCCGGCGCCGACGTCATCTATACCGGCACATTCGGTACCAGCCGCTATAAGCTGGAAGGATGCGGACACACCGTTGCGGAAGTCGTAAAAGCTGCCGTGCAGAATGCCAAAGAAGCGGCGAAAGGAACGGATGTACGTATCGCTCAGGACATCGGACCGATCGGAAAGCTTATGGAACCGAATGGGACCATGCCCTTTGAAGAAGCCTACGATATGTTCAAAGAACAGATCATTGCCGGGGAAGGGACGGATCTCATTGTTATAGAGACCATGACAGATCTTTATGAACTCCGTACCGCACTGCTGGCAGCAAAAGAGAATTCTGACCGGCCGGTGATGTGCACCATGACGTTTGAACAGGGCGGCCGTACATTCTCCGGAACATGCATTCCATCTATGGCAGTCACATTGGAAGGGCTGGGAGCATCTGCCATAGGTATAAACTGCAGTCTGGGGCCAAAGGAATTTAAGCCGCTGATCCAGGAACTTTCCCAGTGGACGACGCTGCCCATCATTGCCAAGCCAAATGCCGGTCTTCCGGATCCGGAGACAGGAACGTACAGCATCGGACCGGAGGAATTCGCCGGTGCGCTGGCGGAGCTGATCCCCTATGGTGTATGCATGGTAGGCGGCTGCTGCGGTTCGGATCCCGAGTATATAAAAACGATCCGCCGCATATTCCGGGACAGAGAATACTGCCCCCAGCATCCCGATATTCCCATGGTCGTCTGCACACCGGAGCGCTATGTTGTCGTGGACAGCCCAAAGGTCGTCGGTGAGAGGATCAACCCGACGGGTAAGAAGAAGCTTAAGGCTGCCATCAAGGAAGGGGACCTGGATTACGTTCTCGATCTTGCAGTCAAGGAAGTAAATGAGGGCGCGGAGATCCTTGATGTCAATGCCGGTGTCCCCGGCATTGACGAGAAGACAGTGATCAAGGATATCATCCGCAAGCTCCAGGGCTCGATTCAGCAGCCACTCCAGATCGATTCCGGCAATCCGGAAGTACTGGAGCAGGCTCTCCGCCTGTACTGCGGCGTCCCGATCATCAATTCCGTCAATGGAGAAGAAAAATCCATGGCGGGCGTCATCCCCCTGGCTGCCAAGTACGGCGCCAATCTGATCGGTCTCACCCTGGATGAAGACGGGATACCAAAAACGGTTGAAAAGCGCATCGAGATCGCGCAGAAGATTACAGACCGCGCGATTGCCGCCGGTGTCCGCAGGCAGAACCTGATCATAGACTGCCTGACGCTGACTGTTTCCGCGGAGCAGGAGAATGCGGCGAATACCCTGGCTGCCATCCGGGTCGTAAAAGAAAAAATGAATCTGAAGACGACCCTCGGCGTTTCGAACATTTCTTTCGGACTGCCCGCACGTCCGGTGATCAATCAGAATTTTCTCCAGATGGCTCTGACATGCGGCCTGGATCTGGCCATCATTAATCCCGCTGCTCCGGGAATGATGGAAGCATTTGACGTCTACCGGCTGATCAACAATATCGATAAAGGCGCCAAGTACTTCATTGATAAGTATAAAGACATGCCCGCCGCAGCTGCTCCGGCTGCTGCTCCCGCTGCAGCTGCAGTTCAGCCAGCTCCGGCTGCTGCTCCTGGTCCCGATACGGATTCTCTTGAATATTTTATCAATAACGGGCTGGAGAACCAGTGCCGCAGCCGGATCATTGAAGAGCTGAAGACGAGGGAACCGCTGGATATCGTAAACAACGAACTGATCCCCATCCTGGACCGCACCGGAAAGGAATTCGAATCCGGCAGGATCTTTATTCCCCAGCTGATTCAGGCAGCGACTACAGCCCAGATCGGCTTTGAAGAGATAAAAAAGAAGCTTCAGGAGAATTCCGATGTCTCCACATCAAAGGGAAAAGTGATCATGGCAACTGTTAAAGGCGACGTCCACGATATCGGAAAAAACATCGTCAAGGTCATCCTTGATAATTACGGCTATGAGATCATAGACCTTGGAAAGGACGTGGCTCCGGAACTCATCGTGGAAACGGCGGTTGCTGAAAATGTTCGGCTTGTCGGCCTGTCCGCGCTGATGACCACCACCCTGGGCAGCATGGTGGAGACCATACGCCTTCTTCACGAAAAGGCGCCGGAATGCCGAGTCATGATCGGCGGCGCTGTCGTGACGGCAGATTACGCGAAAACCATCGGCGCAGACTACTATGTTAAAGACGCAATGGCGTCCGCAGCCGCAGCGAAAGAGGTCCTGGGCTGATAAATTACATAAACAAAGACCCGGTCGGATATCGATCCACCGGGTCTTTGTTTATATGCGTTTCTGTTTAGTTCTGTCCTTCATCGGTATGTGCCCCGGAATCGATGAGATAACGGATCACAGTCTGGGTGCAGTCCTTCAGGATATTATCGCTGAGCGTCATACTGATGATCTGTGCCTTACTGTTTTTCTTCTGGACATAGGATGCCGCAGTGGGCGTGACAGAGTCTGTATAGGTGAGAGATTTGCCAGTGGAGGCTTTGTACGCGTCTGCCAGCGCTTCGGTATAATCATCGTCTGCATTTCCCCTCCACATCGGAATGGTCCCGGTGATTCGGAAATTGATATTCGAAAGGCTTGCCAGCGTTTTCTCGTCGGTATCGATCTCCTTCAGGCTTGTTTCAGAAAGGCTGTATGCCGCGGTGTTCACCGTGATCTTGTCTTTCCCGATCACTGCCTTTGAAATATTCGTGATGGAAATAAGGTTGCCGTCATCGTCGGTATAGTACTTGCCGTCCAGCAGGGTGTACATGAAACTGACAAACTGATCCCTGTCATCACCGCTGATGACTGCGGCGGGCGTCTTTACTTTTTTATAAGTATATTTCATTTCAGGATCGCTTTCTGCGTGTTTTTCGCTGAATGATTCCAGAGATTTATCCATCATTTCGGTGAATTTTTCTTCTTTATTCTGGTCAATAACGATTGTCATGGAAGCAGAGGGAGCATAAAGACCGCTGCTGATTCCGCCGTGAAAGTCGGCGATTTCATAAGAAATATTTTTATTTTTCATAGATGCGAGAAGAGAATTGAGGCGGGTGATCGGGTTCATCTGGCGCTCCACGTCAAATCCGGGCTGTCCTGTGGGGATTCCCTTAAAAGAGATCTTATATGCTGCAGAATATTCCGGGGCGACCCTTGTGATATTGTGAGAGAATTCATAAAGTGAGCCGGCGCCGGAGTTGAGAGAGATTCCGCCAGTCTGCGCGTCATTCAGGCAAATGACCCGTGATTCATCAGTGAAATACTTGGAGGAAAGTTTGCGGATACCAGTAAATTCGTGACTGCGTTCCGGGATGAATATCACTGTCAGCGGGGCGGTTTTCTCATAATTCTTTATCGTATAGAGGGACAGGGCAATGGGATTGGTGTAATTCAGATACTGGTCCGCATCATATGGACAGCAGATGACCACTGGCTGCGCCTCTTTATAACCTGCGGAAGCAGAGGCCTTCATTATTACATTGCCGTTATCGTCAGATGTGTATGAAACACCCTTCGCCTTAGCCCAGCCTGTAAGATATTCTCTGATATCACTGTTGCTTTTCACGCCGCTTTGGGAGTCTAGAAGGTCTGTCTTATACGCGTCGATCTTTGACGAAATCTTATCTGCCAGCTGCTCCTTCGTCTGGGCGCTGCTTTCCGGCGCCGCCTGACTGCCGCATCCCGCCGTTAGCGCGGCTGTCAGGACGAGACAGGCGATCAGCAGACATGTGGTAATTTTTCTCTTTATCATGATCAATTCTCCTTTATCCGGCTAAAATACCTTTAAAATTGAACAAAAGTACGTTATAATGAAACATGGGCCTGCTATGGCCTACGACAACAATAATAGCACAGAATCTAATGTTTTTGTAATCATTTCGTGAAGTTTGGATTGGATAAGACGATGAAGAAAATGATGCCCCCCAAGAGAGTCATGGAGTCCCGGAACCTTCAGCTCCGCAGGACTGTGTTTGATGACTGCACACTGTTTGCCGAGTGGGAAGCCCGCACGGATGTCAACGAGTTTTTTACTATGGATGATGACCGGGATTACGAGGAGATCATCACAGAATTTATCAATTATTCCCAGGATCCTACCAGGGAACTGTTCACCATCATCCTCAAATCAGAAGACCGGCCCATCGGTCGGATCGTCCTTACGAGAATAAACAGAGAAGAAGATTCTATGGATCTGACCAGGATCTATATCGCCGATAAATCGCTGCGGAATCAGGGATACGGGGAAGAAGCGATCCGGATGATTCTGGAATATGCATTTATTAATCTCCATATGGAGAGGGTCACCATAGATCACTTCTCAGCAAACGAGGCTGCCAGACACCTGTATCATAAGATCGGTTTCCGCGACGAGGGAATCATGCGCCATTCAGGGAAAAAGAACGGTAAATATTATGATCTCTGCCAGATGTCGATGCTTCGCTCGGAATACTATGATAAAGTTCATTCCAGATAAAAAAGCGCTTGCCACGTGCTGCGCGATATGATATAATATGGCTCGTGTGAATTCAGATCACATATTTTTAAGTGAAAATTATTGTTCCGGCAGCAGCCTGCGTATACTGAGCCGGAAACATTAGATAGGAGGTGCGGCAGATGTCCAGAAAATGTGAAATTTGCGGAAAGGGTCAGGTTTCCGGCAACAATGTATCCCACTCTAACAGACATACAAGAAGAAAGTGGAATGCAAACATTCAGACAGTCAGAATCAACGACAACGGAACTGTACGGAGAGCCAAGGTTTGTACACAGTGCCTGAGATCCGGCAAGGTCAACCGTGCCATCTAGTTTGGTCCAGACCATCACTGCCATGCTGATTAATCACTCAGTATGGCAGTTTTTTCTTACTTTATCATTGCGTTGACAGAATACTCTGATTGACATAAACTCTAACTATATGGAGGAACTATGTACAGTCTGATCGAAACATTATCGGATCTTCTCCGCATACCAAGCATATCAGGCGACAGATATCACTGTGAACTGGCGCTGGAATATCTTCTGGACAAGGGGAGGGACTTTGGCTTTTCATGTAAATATCTGCTGAATGGGAGACTCGGCGTGATAGAAACCGGCGAGGGCGATGAGGTCCTTGGCGTCGTGACCCATGTGGATGTGTCGAATCCCGGCAGCCTGAAGGAATGGGACCAGCCGCCCTTTGAGCCGACGGTAGGCGGCGGCAGGCTTTACTGCAGAGGCGTTGTGGATAACAAAGGCGCGGCTATGACGGCACTCCTTGCTATGCGGGATATTTCCCGGACTAGCTATCATTATAATCTTCCCATGCATAAGAAAATACGCATGATAATAGGTACAGAACAGCTCTCAGGCGCGAGGGACATGAAGGAATACCTTTTTCGAAACAGCGCTCCGGATTATGGTTTCGCCATGGACGGTGTTTTCCCGGCCGGCAATGTGATCCAGGGATCTGTGAATGTTCTTCTTTCTTTTCCCCTGAAGGAAAAGGGGAGAATGATCACGGATATCAAGGCAGGGCTGAACCGGGAGACTGTCCCTCCTGTCTGCCGGATCACACTGCGGGGCGGCCGTCGCTTTGCCTCATCAGGAAGACAGGTGCATACTGCTGACGCCAAACCGGAGGACAACGCCATACTGAATATGGCCTCGGCGCTGGGGTCTCTGCGGAGCAGAGACAGGTCCCGGCTGAAAAATGATACGGTTTATCAGGTCCTGCGCAGGCTGGACATTGGATTTTCCGATTCAGAAGGACTGCGGGCGGAGATGCCTCATCCCCGTACACCGTATAAGTTCGAGGACCCGGGAAGGAACCGTTTCAGTCCGACTGCCTGCTTTATCAAAGACGGCAGGCTGTATGTGAATATTAACGGCCATTATAATATCGTTACGAGGGAAGCAGAGATCATCGCGTGCCTGGAAGAATATTTCCGGGAAATGGATGTCCGGATAGAGAATATCACGTCTCAGCCTCCTTCTTTTGTCAGCCGCAGCAGAGCATATGTCGGCGAATTCCGGGAGGCATACGAGCATGTTTCCGGAAATCCCATGGAATTTCGGATCTGCAGTTATGATACCTATGCTCAGGTCGTACCAAATACGATCACATTTGGTCCTGTAATGCCCGGCAGCGAGGATACCCGAAATCAGGTCAATGAATCGATTGCCATTCGGGATCTGATGTTTATGCAGACACTGTATGAGCGAGTGATGAGCAATATCGTTTTCTCTCCAAAGAGCTTCAGGGAGTCCGATCATGGCAGTAAATAAGGAAACGGATCTCGGCACGATCACCATATCGAATTCCGTCATTGCCCAGATTATTTTTGACGGAATGATGCAGCCGGGCTGCAGGAACAGAATATGGCCTGCCACACCCCGGGGGCGGCAAATCGGCATACTGGAAAAGTTTACTGATACAGAATTCTCCATGTATATCAGCGTCCAGCATTCCGAAGATCATCGGATCATGCTGGAATTCAGCGTGATATGTCAGTTCGGCATCAGCATTAAGAGAACAACCCGTATTCTGGCAGATTACATTGCAGAACAGTTTGAATATCTCGGTGGGAGCATGCCCGCTCAGATCACCGTGAATATTGCCGGCGTGCGTTCCAGGCAGAAGGCCCGCCGGAGCACAAAGGTCGTATACAGATATGAAACAAACGGATGATATAACCGTACTGAAAGGGATCGGCCCCCGCAAGGCGGAATCGCTGCGGGCTCGGGGGATCAACACACTCATGGATCTTCTGGACTGGCTTCCCAGAAGCTATGAAGACAGAAGAAGAATCACACCGATTTCCAGGCTGCGTCCTGGACGCAATGCGCTGATCTGCGCATCGGTCCGATCCCGCAGATACAGCGGCAGGCCATACAGCAGGCATACACCGGTTTCATTTCTTGTGGAGGACAGTACTGGCGCGGCAGAAATCGTTTTCTTCAACGGGAATTACATGTCCAATGTGTTTCATATCGGTGAAACCTATACATTTTTCGGAAAGGTTTCCGAAAATCGCGGCAGGCTGCAGATGGTCCATCCCCAGTCATGCCGGGCAGGCGATCCGGCGGATGTCAGGGCGGTGCTCCCGGTGTATCCGCAGATCCCGGGAATATCCCAGAAGGAACTCCGGAAATACCAGCGGCAGCTCCTGCCTATGGTTGACAGTATGGAAGAATGGCTTCCGGAAAATATCGTAAAGGAATATCGCCTGGCAGGTCCCGCCTTTGCCATAAGAAATATCCATTTCCCGAAAGACCGCAGTCATGTACTCATGAGCCGGTACCGCATGGTCTTCGAGGAACTGCTGGCGCTGGAAACAGGCCTGCTCTTTATGAAGAAAGGAATGGTCCGGGAAAGAGGTGCGGTGATCGACCCGTCGGCCGGCGAGGAATTCATCAATAGTTTGCCTTTCGCCCTTACACCGGGACAGGAGCGGGTGTGGCATGAGATTGCAGAGGATCTCCGCTCGCCTCGGGCGATGAACCGTCTTGTTCAGGGAGATGTAGGATCCGGAAAAACCGCAATCGCTGAAATTGCCATGTTTTCTGCAGTCAGAAGCGGATACCAGGCAGTTATGATGGCGCCTACTGAGATCCTCGCCCGCCAGCATTATCAGTCACTGAAGAAGGACTTTGAACGGATGGGCTGCCGGATCGGTCTCCTCTGTGCCAGCCTGAAAAATGCCGAGAAAAAGCAGGTCCGGGAACAGCTCAGGGATGGAAGCATCGACATTCTCGTAGGGACCCACGCAGTGATTCAGCCGGATGTGGTCTTTCATTCCCTGGGGATTGTGATCACAGATGAGCAGCACCGCTTCGGCGTGGAACAGCGCCATATGCTGTCGTCCAAAGGAGATAATCCGAACGTCTGTGTCATGACGGCAACGCCCATACCCCGGACACTGGCAGTCGTCCTCTACGGAGAGCTGGATATCTCAGTGATCGATACGATGCCGGCTTCGCGCAGACCGATCATTACCAAAGCAGCAGACAACCGCTCCAGGGATCGGGTTTACCGGGAAGTAGAAAAGGAACTGGATCAGGGACACCAGGCATATGTCGTGACGCCGTTGATCGAAGATTCCGAGCAGGTGGATGCCCGTTCGGCTCAGGATGTCTATAAAGAACTGTACCAGAGGTTCCGGGATTACCGCGTCGGACTGATCTACGGTTCACTGGACCAGGCAAAAAAAGAACAGACTATGGAAGCGTTTGCGGAAGGAAGCATCGATGTTCTTGTATCAACGGTCGTTATAGAAGTGGGCATCAATGTGCCGAACGCAACGGTAATGGTCATAGAAAATGCGGAAAGATTCGGTCTCGCCCAGCTTCATCAGCTGCGGGGAAGAGTAGGAAGAGGAGCCGCTCAGTCATACTGCTATCTTGTTCAGGGAAGCGCCAGCGAGATCTCGCAGAAGCGAATGAAGATTCTCTGTGAAAGCAGCGACGGGTTTCGTATAGCCGAGGAAGACCTGAATCTG